>JAJZDO010000295.1 GCA_021805955.1 Acidobacteriota bacterium | reverse complement strand
ACCTACGCGGAACACAGGTAGACAGCGCCGTCGACACGGATGTCGCCGGCGATCTTTACGGCATCTTCGCACCCGGCGTCACGACAACTTCCTCTCAGTCCGGAGCGGGATGGAGCGATGCCGGAGTCATCATCCCGTGGACCTCCTGGCTGCAAACCGGCGATACGGCAATCCTCCTGCAAAACTGGGCCGCCATGACGCGCTACATGGATGCAATCGAGCGGACGAATCCCGACCACCTTTGGAAAAATAATGCCGGAATTCACTTCGGCGACTGGCTTTCGCCGGAGGGCCCGACAAAATTCCTTCTGATTGCCACCGCATACTGGGCCTATGACGTGACCCTGATGCGTCAGATGGCGCACGCACTGGGAAAGACGACCGATGAGCAACACTACGCACGATTGTTTGACCACATACAGCATGCGTACCAGGCTGCCTTCGTGCGCCAGGATGGCTTCGTCGCCGGGGCCAGCGCGCATGGCTCGGGCATGGCGGTCAACAATCCAAATCTTGTCGCACACAGTGCGGATACCCAGACAGGGTATGTGCTGACGCTTGCCATGCATCTGGTGCCAACGTCGATGAGAGCCAGTGTCGCGAATCATCTGGTGGCCAAGATTCATGCCAACCATGATCTGCTGGGAACCGGCTTCCTCGGCACTCCCTATCTGCTTGCCGTACTCGCTGACAATGGCCACGCAGACCTTGCCTACCGCCTGCTTCTGAACACGCAATATCCCTCGTGGGGTTATCTGGTCGATCACGGCGCGACGACGATGTGGGAGCGATGGAACGGCGATCAGATGAAGAACGATCCAAGCATGAACAGCTACAACCATTACGCTTACGGTGCTGTCGCGGACTGGATCTATCGCTACGCGGCTGGCGTGGACGCAACTCCGCTCGACGCCGGCTTCCACACGGTTCTCCTGCACCCGGTTTTTTCCGCGCGCCTGGGAAAGATCGACCTTCGATATGCCTCCCCCTATGGTCAGATTCACTCCGCATGGACCGTAACCGAAGGCAAAGCATTGTGGCAGATTACGCTGCCGGCCAACACCACCGGCCAGCTACGTCTCACCGATACGGAAGTATCGCGTTATCATCTGAACGGCAAGAGCCTGACTGAGGCATCCGGCCTGCAGGGAAGCGGCATTCAATCCAAGGCTGCTGAATCAGGAGAAACGATCTATACCCTTGCAGCAGGCAGCTACCAGTTTGCTGTCGATTCGGTGCCGTAAACTTCGAGTTGTAAAACCTACGCTTCGTCGTCGTCCTTGTCCCATCTGCGAGAACGGCCGCGAAGCGCGAAGTGGGAACCGAGTGCGTATCCGACCATGGCAAGCGTCGGCCAGGTGCCTACCAGCCGTCCCTGGCCATCAATGAGGCCGCTGTCCTCAGTGAAACTCACAAACGTAAGCAGCAGCTTCTGCGAGGTGTCGCAGTGAAAACAGGAGTTCGGCCCCGTCGGCAGGTCGAGCACCCACAGCGTCACGCTCAAAAACCAGATGATGCCAACCAGCCAGAGTGCAGGCCCCATATCATTCGGCTTGAATCGCGTAAAAATATTCCCCACAATGAAGGGCAGACTGAAGGAAAGCGCAGTCGTAATCGGAACCGGAACATAACTGGGATGGAACAGGGAGATGAGGATAAACATTCCCATCCACGAACCGATCGCGATCAGCAGGTGGACGAATATCCAGAAAGCCTGATTGGGAATATCGGCAATCGCCTCCGGGGCTACCTCGACGACCGGGTCTGCGTCCACACTTCCCATGGTCGGAAGCGCATCGTCTTCGAACATAAAACCCTCCCGGCTGCCACTGGACAAAGATACTTCTGAGCTTGAGTGTACGGGATAGATGCATCGGTGGAAAGAACGAACAAACCCTGAATTTCGATCCGCCTCCGCAACGTAACCAGCCTGGAATCCGCCTCCCTCCAACAGGCTCGGAATGAAAACCGCATCTGGCGTGAGGCCCAGCGAACGCCTACAATAAAGGCATGTTACTGGATGGTGTCTTTGCGGCGGTCACTACACCGTTTTATTCCGATGAGCGGCTATATCCGCGCAAACTTGAGCATAATGTCGCGCGCTATTCGCGCACCCTGCTGGCTGGCATGGTCGTGCTTGGCTCAACCGGTGAGGCCGTAGCTCTCAGCGATGAAGAGTCGCGTATTGCTCTGCGTGTGGCGGCGGAAACAGCCGCGCCGGAAAAAGTACTGATCGCCGGAGTCGGGCGTGAAAGCGTGGCAGCCACGCTGGAACTCGCCGACTACGCGGCAAAGCTGGACTACGATGCCGTGCTCGTCCGCAACCCGGCCTATTATCGACCCCAACTGACTCCAGCCGCCCAGCTTCACTTTTTCCGCACCATCGCGGATCGCTCATCGCTTCCCGTGCTGCTTTACTCAATTCCGCGATTCACTGAGTTTGAAATTCCGCTGGAGGTCGTTGCCGAGTTGTCGACGCACCCCAACATCTGGGGCATAAAGGACTCCAGCGGCAGTGTTGAGCGCATTCGTGCGCTGGTTCAGTCCACGCGTCTGACTCCCCGCAGGACAGTGCCCGTAACGACGATCTTCGAAGCCGTCACCGCGCGCATGCTCCGACCCATGGCTACCGGCACTGACAGTCTTGTTCGCCCCGAAGATTTATTGGGTGGCGTAGCCATTGCGGCGCAGCCCGTGGTTGCACCGATGCTCAAGACGCGAACGCGCGAGGTGGGATTCCAGGTGCTGACAGGATCCGTCGGCAACCTGAAGGAATCTCTCGATGCCGGCGCCTCCGGTGCCGTCCTGGCTTTTGCCGCCTGCGCACCCCAGGCCTGCCAGGAGATTTATTCCGCCTGGAAGGAGCATGACGAGACACTCGCCCTTACAAAGCAACAGAGGATTGCCGAAGCGGTCTCGGTGATTGGTAATCGCCTGGGTGTCGCGGGAATCAAGTACGCATGCGATTGGAACGGCTACTACGGCGGCCGTCCCCGCTCGCCGCTGCTGCCGCTCGATGCTGCAACCCGGACGGAAATCGAAAGGCTGCTAACGACGATCCGCAGTTAGAGCCTCCTATGGGGCCACGGCAGTCGGATCGGCGAATTCCTCATTCCACGCAAATCCTTCTGCCCCGGTCTGTTTGCAGATTTGTTCCTTCTCCCTATTGCAATGCGGGAATTCGAGGCCATTCTTCAGGCACGACCATACGGCAAATCGCTATAATCAGGGGTGGAGCGAAAGAATCGTTGGAATCCTGCACGAACTTCGGCATTCTTTCCCGGAAAATTCAAAGCGAAGGGAATCCCGCCACATGGCGACAGGAGACCTTGCTCTGGGTCATGAGCAGAGCAAATCAGCAGTGATAGATGCGCACTCGCGCGTCGTCAACGATTTCAGTATTCAGGTGGCAACCGTCAATGGCTCCGGCTCGCAGTCGGCAAACAGCGTCCTGCTGAAGAGCATCTTCGACATGGGTGTGCCGGTGAGCGGCAAGAATCTCTTCCCATCGAACATCGCCGGTCTGCCCACTTGGTACACCATCCGCGCCAGCAAAGACGGCTATGTTGCACGGCATAAAAAAATCGACATCCTCGTCGCAATGAACGCCGAAACCGCGCGCGAAGATATCCTCGGCCTGCATCCCGGTTCTGTGGCGGTCTACGACGAGGCGCTCAATCTGCGCCAGTATCGCGACGACGTGGTCTGCTACCCGGTTCCCTTCGACAAGATCACGGCTGCCGTCTGCCCTGAAGCCAAGCTGCGCAAGCTGGTCAGGAATATGGTGTACGTCGGCGTCGTCGCCCATCTGCTCCAGATCGACATGACCAGCGTGGAGACGGCCCTGCGCAAGCAGTTTGCAAAGAAGCAGAAGGCCATGGACCTGAACTTCGGCGCAGTGCGCGCGGGAGCCGATTACGCCGCAGAGCATCTGCCCAAACAGGATCCCTTTTTCATCGAGCGTATGAACGCCACTGCCGGAAAGATCATCATCGACGGCAACTCCGCCGCCGCGCTCGGCGCTGTCTTCGCTGGTGTCACCGTGGTCGCCTGGTATCCGATCACCCCTTCCACTTCGACAATCGAAGCGACGATCGAATACCTGAAAAAATTTCGGGTCAACCAGGAAGGCAAAGCCACTTTTGCCGTGGTTCAGGCCGAGGAT
>JAJZDO010000422.1 GCA_021805955.1 Acidobacteriota bacterium | reverse complement strand
GGCACACAATCCGCGATCGGTAGCCGCCACCAGAATGTGCCCTAACCGAGAAGCGGCAATGGTGTATCGAATCTCTTGTCCGGCGCCGCGCCTGCGATAGGTGTTTGGCGTCATACCGAATTTCTTATCGGAATGCTCATACACGCGACTCGATGACCCATATCCAGCTTCATACATAGCAGAGGTAACGGACGTGGCTGTGGCCAACTCATGTTGCAGCCGCTTGGCTTGCCGAGCAGCCACGTATTGGCGGGGAGTAATACCGAGAACCTGACGAAACTGCCGTTGTAAAGCGTATGGACTCATTCCCACAGCCGCGCCCAGCTCAGCTAGGCCAGGAGCTTTCTCGCGAGGCTGGTCGAGATAGCGGCAGGCCGCTGCCAGCAAAGACGTTTGAGGGTGAACGGAGTCGGGCTGGCAACGCTTGCAGGCACGATAGCCCGACGCGCGAGCTGCGGCAGCTGTGGGATAAAAGACGACATTCTTCCGTGCCGGTCTGCGGCTCGGGCAGGAAGGCCGGCAGTAAATGCCCGTGCTGCGGACGGCATAGACGAATTTGCCGTCGCCCCTGGGATCGTGTGCCTGGACATGGTTCCAGGCCGATTCTGGATGGAACGCTGCCATAGGTAATCAGGATGGCATTGCCGTCGCGCATCTGGCTATCCGAATCTTGCGGTCAAAAGAAAATAATGTGGAAATTCTCTGACCGATGGATGCGGTTGGAAGCGTGCGATATGGTGATACTCAGGAAAAACTACCCCGTGGGCGCAGGAGACACACTCCCAATATCGCCATCCGAAGGCGCATTGCGGAACGGAATGCAGTAGTTCGCGCAGCTTTGAAGCAACTGCCATTGCATCGGCGCGGCATCTGGCGGCAAAGCGTCGTTTCGCAGAAAGGGCAGGCTGCTGGAGCCTGCCCTTTGTTTCATCTACTGGCTACTTACTTTTTTGCGAGGACTGCTTCCTTGACGTTCGCCTGTTCCCGCAGCGTGGCCGCCTTATCGGTCGTTTCCCAGGTAAAGTCTGGATCGTTGCGACCAAAGTGACCATAAGCGGCCGTCTTGCGATAAATGGGCCGGCGAAGATTCAGGCTTTCGATGATACCCCGTGGCGTGAGCTGGAAGTTTTTGCGGACGAGCTGCTGCAGTTTCTCTACCGAGATGGTTCCGGTTCCAAAGTCATCGATCAGCACGCTAACTGGCTCCGCAACGCCGATGGCGTATGCCAATTGCACCTCGCAACGTCTGGCCAATCCAGCGGCAACAATGTTCTTCGCGATATAGCGCGCCATGTACGCCGCGGAGCGATCGACCTTGGTCGGGTCCTTGCCACTGAACGCACCACCACCATGGCGGCCCGTCCCGCCGTAGGTGTCCACGATGATTTTGCGGCCCGTCAAGCCGGTGTCGCCCATGGGTCCGCCGATCACGAAACGCCCGGTCGGATTGATATGATATTTTGTGTCCTCATCCAAGAGTTCCGCCGGGACGGTCGCCTGAATGACATGCTGGAGGATGTCGGCACGCAATTCCTCGTTCGAGATGCTTTCCGCGTGCTGCGTGGAGATGACAACAGCATCGACGCGAACGGGCTTGCCTTCCCGGTTATACTCGACCGTCACTTGGCTTTTCCCATCTGGACGGAGGTAGTTGAGCTGGCCCGACTTGCGTACCTCGGACAGACGTCGGGTGAGCTTGTGGGCCAATGAGATCGGCATTGGCATCAGCTCGGGCGTCTCATCGGTGGCGTATCCGAACATCATGCCCTGGTCGCCAGCCCCACCGGTATCAACACCCATGGCGATGTCGCCAGATTGCTTGTTGATGGTTGAAATCACAGCGCAGGTGTTGGAGTCGAAACCATAGACGGCATTGTCATACCCGATAGAGGCGACAACGCCACGCACCAGGGATTGAAAATCCACATAAGCGCGGGTGCTGATTTCTCCGGCAATTACCACCAGTCCGGTTGCGGTCAGGGTTTCGCACGCAACCCGGCTGAACGGGTCCTGCTCCATGCATGCATCCAGAATGGCGTCTGAAATCTGATCCGCAATTTTGTCTGGATGTCCTTCAGTTACGGACTCCGAGGTGAATAACAAACGATCTTGTGTTGGCAAAATTCCTCCTGGTGCGGCTACTGCCTTGCTGTGCAACCTGGACTGCAGCCGATGCGGTCTTGGAACCCCACTGGCGCATGAGACGCAGCATAGGGAAAACGAAACAAAGACCGCTTCCCTTCAGGCTAACAAATGTTGAAATCGGAAGGGCAATAGAACCTCAGCCAATGGGGAAGATGGGCCCATGGCGTGCCGATTACGGCAGTGAACGGGAACGACGGCGATGCGTCTGATTCAGCGGAGCCTCGACACGGGGCAAAGCTGCCGTCGGATTCACGAAAGATGCAGCGTAGTGGGTTGGCGAAGAGCTGGTCGACGCCGTCATACGCTGATGGACATATCCCCACACGGCCCAACCCAGTCCGGCCAGTAACAACAGGAGGCCCACCACGCCGGCCCACCGCAGACTTGGATTTTGAATTTTTCCGTCCCTCGTGCTGGAAACATTGAGCGCGAATGCAGCCCAGTCCCTGTCGTTGGCCGCGATAGGAGGGTTCTTTTGCCCACTGGCATCCAGAAAACGCTCCACCCATTCACTTTCATCCAGTCCCAGACAGCGGACATAACTGCGCACGATGCCTTTGCCGAGTATTCCGCCAGGCAACTGATCGAATGCCTCGGACTCAAGCGCCTGCAGGCTGCGGACCGTCACCTTCGTCGTCTGGGCAATATCTTCCAGACTGACAGAACGCCGTTGCCGTTCGCAGCGAAGTGCTTCTCCGAAGTGTTCCATGGATGTCGTGTCAGCAGTCACGAGACTATCTCGTTCATTGCATTGATTATTCTATGTTTGCAGATTATTCCTGCACCATATTCGAGTCAAATCAAATAGGCCGCCATCGAGCTTTCAAGTGACCCCTACGTATCTGCATAGTACCGATTGCCATAGGTTGATTTTTCGCGCATTTCGCGTCGAAAAGCGATCGTTTCGGCGAGTCGATATACTGGAAGCGGCGTCATAGTGCGCCTTTCTCATTTCGGCGAACGACCTGAGACACCCTTCTTTGGACGGCCCATTTGGGTGGTCGTTATTGTTGCAACCTTATGAATAAACTCATCTTCGGAAACCTTGTCTACCGACCTCTTCGCTCGCTTCTCAGCCTGACGGCCGTTGCGATTGAAGTGGTAATGATTCTTTCCGTTACAGCCATCATGTTGGGCATGCTGAATGACACGAAAGCGCGCACCAGCGGCATCGGCGCGGACCTGATCGTGCGGCCCGCCAACACCAGCTTTCTAGTAGGTGTCAGCGGCGCGCCGGTGTCCGCGAAAGTTGCCGATGTACTGGCCCGTCTGCCTCACGTTGTCGTCGCCGCCCCAGTTGCCGTGCAATTCGTCACTGGAAAAGCCCTTGAAAACATCTTCGGCATCGATTTCGAAAGCTTTAACGCGCTCAAACCTTTTATTTTTCTCTCAGGGACATCGTTTGAGCGCCCATTCGATGTGATCGTGGACGACGTGGAAGCCAAGAGTAGCAACAGCAAAGTCGGCGACGAAATCTCCATCATGAACCACCAGTTCCGTATCTGCGGCATCGTGGAACATGGCCGGGGAGGGCGGGAATTCATCCCACTCGGCACGCTGGATCAATTGACGGGTTCCGAGGGCAAGGCGTCGGTCTTCTATCTGAGATTGGACAACCCTGCGAACGATACCGTAGTCGCGCAGGAGATCGAACACACTCCCGGCATGGGAGGGTATCAGGTGCAAACGATGCAGGACCTGCTCTCGCAGATGACGCCGAGCCGACTGCCTGGTCTGGAACCGGCGCTCTACACAGTCATTAGCATTGCGTGCATCATAGGGTTCCTCGTCATCTTCCAGTCCATGTATCTGGCCGTCATGGAGCGGACGCGAGAGATCGGAATTTTGAAGGCGCTAGGCGCATCGAAAGCCTACATCGTTTCGGCCATCCTGCGAGAAACCGGAATGCTGGCGGTGGGAGGCATCGTGCTGGGAATCGGACTCAGCTATGTGGCGCGTGTCGGGGTCATATCCAAGTTTCCCACCATCGCTTTTCCCATTACGCTCCAATGGATCGTGC
>JAJZDO010000071.1 GCA_021805955.1 Acidobacteriota bacterium | reverse complement strand
AATCGCACAGCCCTTCACTGTACTGCCGGGCCACAGCGTTTCGACGCTTATTCCACTCATCCAGACACTTCAGCTTCACACGCAGCGCCGCCGCCTGCACTGTATCCAGCCGACTGTTATATCCGCGAACATCGTTGTAGTACTTGACGCGGGATCCGTAGTTCCGTAAAACACGGATACGATCCGCAAGCTGATCGTCGTTCGTCGTAACTGCTCCGCCATCGCCAAATGCCCCCAGATTCTTTCCCGGATAGAAGCTCCATGCCGCCATATCCCCAAAGCCGCCCAGTCGAACCCCTCGGTAGCGCGCGCCGTGTGCCTGCGCCGCATCCTCCAGCACCCACAAGCCGTGTCGCTTGCCAATTTCCACGATCGGGTCCATCTCCGCAGGCTGCCCATAAAGGTGTACCGGCAAGATGCCGCGCGTCTTCGACGTAATCGCCGACTCAACCCGCTCCGGATTCATATTGTAAGTATCTGCGCAAGGCTCGATCGGGACTGGAATCGCGCCGGCATAGCTGACCGCAAGCCAGGTCGCGATATACGTATTCGCCGGCACCAGCACCTCGTCCCCAGGCGCAATCCCAAGTGCCTGAATAGCCAGATGAAGGGCGTCCAGACCATTGCCTACTCCGATGCAATGCTTCACTCCTTGAAAGGACGCAAACTCATTCTCAAACTGCTCTACTTCCTTCCCGAGAATGAAATTCCCTTTCGCGCAAACGTCCAGCATGGCCTGCTCTACTTCTTTCTGAATCTCGAAATATGCGGCACGAAGATCAAGAAATGGCACAGGGGTGGCGACTGCATTGGACGCAGAATCGGAAGCCGCGGGAGTAGCAAGTGAAATCGTCATAGTTTCTTCTCCGTTGCATATCGTCGAGCACCTGGCCAGACGATGGGTTGTGAAAGTGAAAATCCTGTCTGGTTTAACGAGATACGATCGGACGCGAATCGATCACGCTCTATCAAGCAGCATGCTCACTCCGATTCCAGCTCGCAGTCGTCTCTGTAGCATCCCTTCTGCATGATGCAGAAGGGATGCTACAGGCACCCTTTCGACATCCGAATAAATGCATACTGCACCCGATTCGTTATCCTGAACGACCTCTGTAATACAGGCCAACCAGACGCCGACCCAGCACATTCTGTGACAGCACAAGGTCCCTCAAATCGGAGAGACGTCTTTGAATCGCAGCGCGGATTTTCTTCCTGGCGGCTCGCGAAGTTACAAAAACTTCGGAGCTGTCGTAGTTTACGTTCAAACGAGCAGCGTCACCTGCCTCCATCCGAAGGGCCAACTGCAGGACTCCCCCTTCATTTCGGTAATCGACAGCTTCTCCGTTCACATGAACCGACTGAATTCTCTGTCCTGCAAATACAGCCTTCCGTATATGAAATGTTGCGAGCCGATCCGAAGGATTCTCCACGATCAGGTTGCCGCCTTCAGCCAGTACGTCATAGTCTCCGTCGCCACGCACGCGAAGGCGATAAAGGTGTTGAAATATCTCTCCAAGGCGCGTCCACTTCACGTCCGGCCACTTCTCTCGCACCCTGCTCACCACGGTTCGGAATGCATCACTCCCGCCTTCAAACAGCGAATGATGACCATAAAACAACAACGGGTTTTCCAGGAAGGATTGAACGGCAAGATACGCCTGGGGCACTCCCACTTCCGCCGGAAACCGGCGTACGCGCGGCAGAGTTGTGCCTCCTGTCTGCGCAAGACGCAGATAAAACATTGAGTCGCTCGGACGTCCTTCTCCTGCTGCCACCAGTTCCGCATTCGCCGTACCAAGATAACCCGCCCGTTCCATCACCTCGAGTGTTGCGGCGGGTGATAACTTTTCTTCCGGAAAAATCATGACCCGGTCAAAGTTCACACCTGTCTGGCGCGCAAATTCATCCATTCGATGAAGCGCCTCGTAAATGTCACTAGCCTGCTCTGCCAACGGCGTTGTTTTGTAGTCTGCAAATTCTCCATGAACATGATTGTTTCCGTGAATGCAAACCGAGAATAACTCTGGGTGCTCACGGAATATCTTCGTCGTTACTTCATCGCTGCGTGCATAATTCCAGGGAATAAACGCAACAGTGGTGTGAAATTTTATCGCCAGCATCTCGGCAAGCAACTTCTCAAACTCCAGATGACCGTACCTCGACCGAAGCCACGGATCATCGATGGTCAGGTTGGCAAAACGCTTCGGCGCATGCCAGCAGCGTTCACCACCTGCATAACGCACAAAGATCATCATCGGTGCGAGACGCGTAAAGTGCTTCACGCTTGAATGAAGCCTGGGCAAAGACCGATCGGGTACATCCTCCAGTGCAGACAGATAGAAGATACGGTGCCGCGCATCTCCATTCCATGTAAAGAAACTCTGCGCTCCAAATTTGCTTTCGATCGAGAGCAGGGCACCTTTCGGGTGAGTCCTGAACGTACAAGCAGGCGCGGCAATTGCCGGTAAACTCTCGTTCGACAGTTCATGCAGAATCTCACTGGAATCCCCACACCTCCAGGAAGTAACAACCAACTCCGTTTCGCGCGGAGATAACTTCGGAGTCTGGTCTCCACACCATTCCCTAAGTCTCTGCTGACTGGTGCCGGGACTAATATCGAAAATCAGCAGCGGAATGCTCTCTGCATCTCGTCTTCGCAGCGCATCGAGCAGATCGCGACAGGGAAGCAACGGGAGAACCTCCGCGGAAACGGCCGCGGCTACCGTGTTTTCTGCCTGAAGCATCTGCAGCAATTCTGCGCTCATGCCCGCTGTGGACTGCGCCACAGCTTCCAGATGCAGACCGTAGAATTGTGCCGCAACATTCAGGCGCGCCTCTCCAGTCAAGCGCTCCGATTGCACCAGAACAATGCGCGTCAGTGCATCGATTGCACAGACTTTGGACGACGTCAGTTGATCAGTCATAAATATCAGAATGAATCACCGCAAAAAGACAAACTTACTGCGAGGCTATGGTGAACAGGCCTCAGGGGCCCGTATCCTTGAAGGCGAGGGCAAAAGCTATCCAGTTGCCACGATGGTATGAAGTTGCTGTTGCACTGTATGATCCGACGCTGGTCACGTCTCTGTCTTCCAACATCGTCGTCGCTTCATACTTACGCTTCGCGAAGTCGGCACCGGCTGAATACGGCAAATTGTGATCCGTATATCCAAACCACACGATGATCGTGTCATTGGCATTGCTCGTCGTCAGCGCTCTGGAGTCCTGAGTCATACCACTTCCCATTGACAAACTTTTCGCATCCAGCGGAGAAATTGTTGTAAACCCACTGTACTCCGCTACGTCTATCACAGCGTACGAAGTGGTTTTCCTCGAAAATGCAGCCATCACCGCGAGCGGTTTCCGGTAGGAAGCATTCACCGTGTACCATACGCCGAACCAGTGGTTGGGGGACACAGTGACCGCGGGAAAAGCAGCGACATACCGGTTCCCGGCCTGATCATGAATAGTGGCTGAAATCTGAGCGCCGTTCCAGTGGCAGAAGACGACAATCACGTCTCCAGGTATCGCCGCCTGTCCCTCGTATGTTCGCGACGTGGTAACGCTCCCGGCATCTCCTGTGGACCATTGCACAAAGTGGCTGGAACCGGTCGACGTCAATGGTGGCAACGTCGTCGCCGTGCAACCCTTACATCCAACTACCGCAGGCAGAACTATTGTGGCTAACAGCAGTATCGCGAATGGCGCTGAAGGCCAGGCAAAAGGCTTGGCAGAAAGCGGAAAAAAATTCATGGTGACCTCTCCCATTTCTTCCCGATCGCAGGAAATCTCCGGTTCCACAATCGTATGGTCTGGAGGCAATCCCATTGCTATCAACTATCTGGAAATCTTGCCGAGTATGGCACACAAATTGCTAATTCCATCAATAATTACCCCGCAATGACCTGCTGGAGTTTAATCTAATGAAGAATTGTTCCGACCAGACGAGGAGCGCTTCCCGCATGTTGCATCTCGCTCGTATCCTCATCGTTTGCTTTTCCAGCCTAAGCCTTGCAGCCTTTGGATTCTCCGGTTGCAGCGGTTCGGCGACCTCCACTGGCGGAACAACTTCTTCCGGAGGAACCTCTTCTGGATCAGGCACTTCCGGCAGTTCAGGAGGCACCGGTTCGGGCAGCACCGGTTCGGGCAGTTCTGGTTCGGGCAGCAC
>JAJZDO010000148.1 GCA_021805955.1 Acidobacteriota bacterium | reverse complement strand
CAAAGCAGTTTGTAGATAAAATGTCACTCCGTAGAAATGCTGCTGCTGCGTGTATGGATAATAGAACGTAGGCGCGGTGGGTTGTCGTAAGTTTGTGTATTTTGCATTGGCGCAGATGCCTACGATTTCATACGTCGCGACTTTTCCCTTGTTCAACGTGCGCGTAATGTGTCGTCCGATTGGGTCCTGTTTGCCAAAGTATTTTTCTGCCATGGCCTGGTTGATGATTGTCACTTTGGGCGAAGTCGGCGTGTCATGGTCGTTGATGTCTCGTCCTGCTAGTAGCCGGATGCCCGTTGTTTCCAGAAACTGTGGACCAACGCCATCGAAGAAAACTAATGGCTTGTTTCTGTCTGCTGGCCTGTAGCCTTCGATGTCGACATTACCCCGACTGAAAAAATTGGAAATCAGACGTACATTCACAGTCGTCGCCGATTTCACGCCAGGCAAAGATTGCAGGCGACTGAGCACGGTTTGATAGAGCTGGAGTTGTTGTTGGTTGTTGTATCCATTTAATGTGGGGTCGATGCTGAAAATCAGCCGATGGTTCCTTCCGATGCCAATGTTCTGATACTCCAGCTTCTGCAGTGAGCGCAGCATATATCCAGCGCCGACCAGTAGCAGCATGGAAACTGCTACCTGAAGAACAATCAGGACTTTGCCCAAGGTAAAGCGATGGCGAATCTCACCCAAGGATGTTCCGGTCGTTTCCTTTAGCGACGCGACCAGATCGACGCGGGTGACTCGCGACGCGGGGGCCAGGCCAAATAGAATTCCAGTCAATACAGAAGCAGCCGCTGTAAAAGCTAGGACCCTTGGATCCGGCGAAACATCTACACGCAGCGGGAAGTCACCGCTGGCAATCAGGGTCGCGAGACTATGTGCCAATGCAAAAGCCAGCAGCAATCCAAGGCCACCGCCGCATCCAGACAGCAGAACACTCTCCGTCAACAGTTGACGTATGACGCGAGCGCGCGTTGCTCCTGTCGCCATGCGGATGGCCATCTCCTTGCTGCGAGCGGCCGCTCGGGCCAACAAGAGCGTCGCGAGGCTAGCGCAAGTTGCCAACAGCAACAGGGCAACAATTCCCATCAGAATGTGCAGTGGCTCGGTATAGAAGCCTTCCAAGTAGTCGAGTCCTCGGCTGCCCGACATTGCTTCCATGGAGGGTTGGTTCTCAGCCTTCAACGGCCCGAATGCACTTTGAAAGCCTGACTGCAACACTGGCTTCAGCGCCGCCACTGCTTGTTGCTGGGTCACTCCGGGCTGAAGCCTTCCGATGACGGTCAACCACCACCACTGCTGCGAGACGAACATCGATTGACCGGTACGTGCTGGAGTGTTCCATGGAGCCAAGGTTGGTGACTCAACAATGGGTATCCAGATGTCTTCCTGGCGTCCCGCTTGCAGGCCGAAGAACTTGGGCGGCGCAACGCCCACAATCGTATACGGTTGGGCGTTCAGCGTGATGTGTTGTCCCAGAACAGACGCGCTGCCAGCAAAGACCCTCTGCCAATAGCCATAGCTGATGACGGCAACCGGCGCTGCGCCCTGCCGTGCGTCGCTTTCCGCGATCGCCCTGCCAAGAACAGGCGCAACACCAAGTCCGGCGAAGTATCCGCCCGTCACCATGCTGCCTGTGGCTGCGGTCGTATGCCCATGCAGGCCCACAGCGACATTGCCTTCCTTCATTCCGAGTGGAGCAAAGCCAAAGACGCTGGAAAATAGCCGGTGCTCTTTCTGGAAACGCTCGAACATCGGATAGGAGAATTCGTAATAGAAGTAACCAGAGAGGCTCAGGTTGTCGGGCCATGTTTTCGCCTTCCAGTTCGGGATGAACAGACGGTCTGGCTGCTTCACTGGCAAGGAACGCAGCAACACAGCATCCATCAGACTGAAAATGGCCGTGTTCGCGCCAATACCCAACGCCAGCGTCAGCACCGCTGCGATGGCGAAGCCCGGTGATTTGCGCAATTGCCGTAATGCATATCGCACATCGCGAAGTAGATTTTCAAGGACTGGGATTGTGCTGCGTTCGCGATAAGCCTGTTTGGTCTGTTCCACGCCGCCGAGGTTCAAGATCGCGTCGCGACGCGCTTGTTCTGGAGTCATGCCCCGGCGCAGATTGTCGTCAATATGCATCTGGAGATGGCTTTCCATCTCCGCAGCAAGCTCCTGCTCCTGCCGCTCCGTGCGGAACAGTCCACCAAGCCGAAACATCCACGCCCGCAGCCGCTTCATGTTAGGTTCTCCCAATCTTTACTCAGCACGCAACGCCTGCATCGGGTCTACCGAAGCTGCACGACGCGCCGGTAACAGGCAAGCCACAACTGCCAGCAGAAAAATCACGCTGGTGCCAAATGCAAATACCTTCGGATCGAACGGGCTCACCTGAAACAACAACGATCGTAAGAAATGTGAAGCTGCTAGCGCCCCACAGATTCCGAGAACACAGCCGACCGCTCCTAGCTTTAATCCCGCGCGTAGCACCAGTTGAATGACATCGCTGCGCTGAGCACCGAGCGCCATGCGCACCGCCATCTCCTGCATGCGCTGCGTAACAGTAAATGCAATCATGCCGTAAATTCCCAATACAGCGAGTAACACGGCAACCAAGGCAAACATGGTTAACACGGTGGAGTTAAAACGCCGTGGGGCTTCGGTCTTGCTGATTGCCTGCTCCATTGTCTGCATCCGACCGACGGCCAATTGTGGATCGAGCGACCAGACAGTCTTACGGATGCTACTTTCCATGGCCTGCGGATCGCCAATCGTTCGCACGACGAGACGCATGGATTGGCCAACGACACGGAAGTAGGGTTCTTTGCCTATCTCGCCGAACTCCATCTGTTCCTGCGCAAGAGGCTCGTATGCCTGCGGCATCGACTTGGTGTCAAGCGCACCCTGACGCGTGTCGGCCACTTCGCCGATCACCATCATCCACGGCCGCGAGTACATGGCTTCCGGCAGCCCCCAGCGTATGCGTTTCCCGATTGGGTCTTGGCCGGGCCAGAACATCCTGGCAAGCGTTCGGTTCACTACGATGACCGGCAACGCTTTCGCGGAATTGTCAGCTTCGGTGAAGTCTCGACCGCGCAGCAAGGGAATTCCCATTGTGCGGAAGTAATGTCCAACGATATAGGCGTTGGCCTCAAACACAAAAGGGACCCTCTTTGAATACTGAAACCCATCAGCAGTAAACGAACGTGTGGAAGTTGCTTCAGCCATCGGCAGAGCGGTAGTCAAAGCAGCGGACTGCGTGCCGGGTAACTGGCGTAGCCGTTGCAGGAGCTGGAGTTCGAATGCGTCCACTTGCGCTTGCGTCAAATATCGTTTGCTGGGCAAATTGAACTGTGCGGCCACCACCCGTTCAGGCCGGAAACCGGGATCGACATCGCGCATCTTCTGGAAGCTGCGCAGCATCAGTCCCGCCGCCGTCAACAGCACCAGCGCAGTGGCCATCTCACCGACTACCAAGATGGATCGCAACCGTGCATGGTTGCTGGAGGTGCTTCCGCTACGGCCACCGGATTTCAGGATTTCATTGATGTCGGTGTGCAAGGCCGCAAATGCGGGAGCCAGTCCGCAAAGAATTCCAGTTCCAACCGTGGTCATCAAGGCAAACACAACCACACCCCAATGCAGACCCACTTCATTGAGACGCGGGAGAGTATCCGGCAAAAAACTGGCCCAGATGTGCATTGCCGAAGCTGCCAGCCAGACCCCAAGGACACCACCTCCCACACTCAGCAGCAGGCTTTCGAGCATGGCTTGCCGCAGGATTGCGATGGCCTGCGCACCCAATGCAAGCCGCATGGCAATTTCGCGGCGGCGCTCGATGGCCCGGATCAGCAACAGTCCTGCAAGGTTGGCGCACGCAATCAGTAGCACGACCAGCACAGCGGCGAACAGAAGATGAATCAATGGCTGGGCTTTCCGAATGGTCGATTGTTTCAGCGGCACAACCAACGCCTTCGGTCCAGGCAGATGCGCAGGATATTCAGATGCAATCTCATGTGCAATGCGGTCGATGTCCTGCTTTGCATGCAAGTGGCTGACGCCCGGGTTTAGTCGTGCGACAAAGCCATATTCGAAATCGTCTCCTGCGTCTCCCCGTTCTACCGGAGTGAAACTCATGGGAACCCAAAGCTGTGTCTGGCTTAACCTTCCG
>JAJZDO010001057.1 GCA_021805955.1 Acidobacteriota bacterium | reverse complement strand
GGATTGTCCATAAAAATGCCGAAGCGGAATGGCCCGAGCAAAACGGACGATTTGGCCAAAGCGTATTTCCTCTATGCGATAGGGACTTCGTTGAGTTTCCTGAACCCCGTCTGGTTGTCGGGTCTCATCCGGGACGCTTCCAGTTTCCATTTGTCGATGAAACACGCACCATGAAATGCTTTATCGCAATCTTTGTGAATGGAATGTCAACTGCCTATAATCACCTTCATGTCTGTTTCTTGCATCGTTCTTGCAGCCGGCGCTAGCCGACGCCTCGGACATCCCAAGCAGCTTGTGTCTTTGGGCGGCCAGACGCTGGTCGAGCACAGCATACGTCAGGCGCAGGAAGCAGGCATCCAGCATCCGATCGTTGTTCTGGGCGCGCACGCAACTGTCATCCGAACCGTGATCGAATCGACGTTCGGAGCCAGCGTATCCATTCTCGAAAATGAGCAATGGGAGCAAGGGCTTTCAGCTTCCATCCGGGTTGGCATAAGTTATGCAATGAAACAGCGGGATTGTTGCGGCGTTCTGCTGATCACCTGCGATCAGCCGTACGTGACCGCCGACCATCTGTGCGCGTTAATCGATAGATTTCGATCCAGCCAGAGGAAAAGGATCGTGGCGTCGCTGTACGGTGAGACGCGAGGAATTCCCGCGATCTTTCCCCACACGTCGTTTCCGGCCCTGCTCGCGCTTGAGGGGGACAAAGGCGCACGACATCTGCTGGCCGAAGATGCATCCCCAGCTGTAATCCGGTTCGAGGCGGCTGCGCTGGACATCGATACGCCCGGAGACGAAGCGAAACTTGCCGCGCGGCCCGCCGCCGAAAAGGTCCGGTAAATCTTCGCGTCTTTGTGGTGAAAGCCCTCGCGCCAAATTCTGTATCCTCTGTATGCTGAGAGCAGTCATGCAAGCGAAAATTCTGACTTTCGGGATTCTCAAGAGCGCTTTTTCCGTTTCCTCTGTAAACCTGAGCGACGGAGCAACGGTTGCTGATCTGATTGCGGTGCTGCGCCGCGACCTCGAAGAGCGATCGCTCGATGCTGATTTGCTCAAAGGCATTGCGATCAGCGTGAATGCCGAGTATGCGCAGACCAGCCAATTGTTGCGCGATGGCGATGTGGTTGGACTGTTGCCTCCAGTCTCAGGGGGTGCGCCAGAAGCAAGCCAGCCAATCGTTACGTATCTTACGCAGGAGGCGATTCCAACGTCCGCGCTGATGGAGGCCATCAAGCATCCTGGCGACGGCGCGTTGGCTTCGTTCGATGGAATCGTCCGCGACCACACGCGCACTCGGCGGACGCTGTATCTCGATTATGAAGCGTACGAAGAGATGGCTGTGACGCAGATGCGCCAGCTTGCCGGACAGGCCATCGAGCGCTTTGGGGTGCGTGCCGTCACCATCGTCCATCGACTTGGACGACTGAGGATCAGCGAAACCTCGGTGCTGATTCTGGTCGCTTCAGCGCATCGTGCACCTGCGCTCGACGCCTGCCGTTGGCTTATTGATACACTGAAGCGCACGGTGCCTATCTGGAAAAAGGAGACCTTCGAAGATGGCGCGGTTTGGGCCGACGGGGAACCGTTCCCGGAGACGATTGCGCTCGACGTTACGGACGAGCCAGGGATCCTTCCGTGAGTGTCACACGCGTCATTCCTGTTTGCATCGTAATCACGCTCGGCTTTCTTTTGGCATCGCAGCCCGTGGTTGCACTCGCTTCCTCAGCGCAGACGTCTTCTGCGCAATCCAATACTTCCGATGCTTCCTTGGTTCCGACGTTACACATGGATGTTCGTCTGGTGACCGTGCTGACCAGCGTAACGGATGCCGCAGGCGCCCCGGTAAGCGGACTGAGAGCGCAGGATTTCGCGGTCTATGACAATGGCCAACCGCAAAAAATTGCGTTGTTTGAGCAACAGACAAATGTGCCCCTCAATCTGGTGCTTGCGTTGGATACCAGCGGTAGTGTGCGCAAGGATCTGGGAGCAGAGCGCGATGCGGCGAAGCATTTTGCACGCTCCATACTGCGGCCACAGGACAGCATGAGCCTGATCGAGTTTGCCACGGATGTACATCAGGTGGTTCCGTTTACGAACAACCTGAAGTCCATTGAACACGGCCTGAACACGCTGCATGGCGGAGCGGCGACTGCTCTCTATGAGGCCATTCAGAAGGCTTCCGAGAGTCTGGCCCCGCGTGACGGGCGCAAAGTACTGGTGCTCGTCACCGATGGTGGAGACACCGTGGATACGGTCACTTATCGACAGGCGCTGGAAGCGGCTCTGCGCGGAGAGGTTCTTGTCTACTCGCTCATCGATGTGCCGATTGAGGCAAGCGCGGGACGCGATATCGGCGGCGAACACGCGCTCATCACGCTTGCCGGGCAAACCGGAGGACGCTATTTTTACATCGACCAGACAGGTCCCGATGCTTCTTTTGCAAAAATTGCCGACGATCTTCGGACGCAGTATCTGATCGGCTATTACCCGACGCGTCAGCAGGATGTCGATGCTTTTCATCGCATCAAGATCGCCATTCCGCGCGCCGACGGCGGAGCCTGGCGACTGCGCTATCGCACAGGGTATTATGCGGATAAGAGTCCATAGCCTGGATGCGGTTGCACGTGGTCCGTTGCATTGCGTAGAGATTTCCATCGAATGCGGATACAACCATCGTTCCGTAACTTGCTTCACAACACTTATCTACTCTATGAGCCCATTTCGCCATCTGCGTGCGTCCCACATGGCTCCGCCGGGAGAGACCGGACAGGAGAACCTTTACCTGCGCTCGCTCAGTGAACGCCAGATTCCGGTCACGGTTCTGCTGCGCGACGGCGAGACGGTTTCCGGCTGGATCGAGTATTTCGACGATTGCATGATTCGCCTTACGCGCGAACATCAGCCCAATCTCTTTATCTATAAACAGCAGATTCGCTCCATCGTGGAAACTTCGCATCGCCGCTCCCAGGCATCTGCCGCCAGTAGGCAGGAGGAGCAGTGAGCGTTCTGACGCCCCAGCAGAATCAAGCGGACTTCACCTGGGTGCCCGACGCTGCGAAGATTGCCGTTGAGGCGGGCAGGCAACTTCGAGATTTTTTCCTCGCCGGCGTCGAAACGGAATACAAAGGTGAAGTCGATCTGGTCACGGTTGCAGACCGCACCGTGGAAGCGTATGTTCGCGCGTCGCTTGCGGAGCGGTTTCCGCAGCATGGTGTCTATGGTGAGGAAGGAACTCGCGATCGGATGGACGCCGACTTTCGCTGGTACGTGGACCCGCTCGATGGAACGACAAATTTTGCGCATGGATTTCCGCATTTCTGTGTTTCGCTGGGGCTGGAGCGGCGGACGGATGAACTAACCTCCGACGAGGACGGCCAGTTGGTTGCGGCCGTGATTTATGACCCGATGCGAGACGAGTTGTTCCTTGCCGAGCGGGGTAAGGGGGCATGGCTGAACGGTCGTCGAATCGCCGTTTCGCCAGCGAAGCATCTGGCCGAATCGCTCATCGCCACAGGTTTCCCAAGCCGCAAACGTCATGCCAATCCGAATATCCACTTCTACCATGAGTTCACACTGCGCTCCCACGGGGTGCGGCGAGCTGGGTCGGCCGCGCTGGACCTGGCTTACGTCGCGTGTGGCCGGCTGGAAGCATTCTGGGAGTTTCATCTCAATCCCTGGGACACGGCGGCTGGATTCCTGCTGGTGGAAGAAGCTGGCGGTAGAGTGAGCACCTTCGATGGAAGTCCCCGCGAACTGAACAGCAGGGAAGTGCTTGCCAGCAACGGCAGGATTCACGACGAGCTGCTCGAAACCTTCGAAGCATTATTTACCGGGCGCAATCTGGATCCGATCCCGACGCCGGCCGAGTACGCAGGCCGCCGCAAAGCTGCGGCGGGTGCCAACCGCACAATATGAGACTCTCTGCACTGCTTGCTGCTTCTGCTTCGTTTTAACCCATCTGTCCAGTGTGCTACTATTTGGCTGGCAGCATAACTCCACGGAGAGCTTACGTTATGGCATACGTCATTGCAGAACCCTGTATCGGCACCAAGGACACCGCCTGTGTAGACGCCTGTCCAGTCGATTGCATCCACCCCAAAAAAGACGAAGGACAGCACGACGAAGCTGATCAGCTTTTCATTGATCCCGTCTACCCCATCGGCTCCTTTG
>JAJZDO010000796.1 GCA_021805955.1 Acidobacteriota bacterium | reverse complement strand
CCGAGATGAAGAGGTCGCGGCCATAAGGAGCAGTCATAGCTAGAATAGCAGTCGCTGATTCTTCCAAGGTCACAGACAAAGCCCGGATCGTTGCGGGTCTTTGTGCTGCGAGCTGGAAAACTGCGTTACGCCTTCCCCGCCAGTTGCCGCAGCACATACAGCAGAATTCCGCCGTGCTGATAGTAGAGAATTTCCTGCGGCGTATCGATGCGCACGGTCGCGGTGAAATTACGAACTCCCAATGTGTATTTGCTTGTCGGGGCTTGCGTTGCTATAGCTTTTACTTCTATTTTCCGTCCGTTGGAAAACTTGCTTTCAAGCATTGCTCGCAAGCCGACGATTTCGTACTCCTCTTCGCCGGTCAAGCCGAGGGATTCAGCATTTTGCCCGCTTTCAAATTGCAGCGGCAAAATCCCCATGCCAACAAGGTTCGAACGATGAATCCGTTCGAAGCTTTCCGCGATCACCGCGCGCACGCCCAGCAGTTTCGGTCCCTTCGCCGCCCAATCTCGCGACGATCCGGAGCCGTATTCTTTCCCAGCCAGAATGATCAGCGGCGTCTTGCGCTCCGCATACAGCACCGAAGCGTCAAAGATGCTCATCGGCTCGCCTTCCGGCAGCAGACGCGTCACGCCGCCTTCCGTGCCGGGTGCCAGCTTGTTGCGCAGTCGCACGTTGGCGAAGGTTCCGCGCACCATCACCTCATGATTGCCGCGGCGCGACCCATAGCTGTTAAAGTCGGCGGGTTTCACTCCGTGCTCCGTCAAATACTTCCCTGCCGGGCCATTCAGTTTGATCGAGCCCGCCGGGGAAATGTGGTCCGTGGTCACGCTGTCGCCCAGCACGGCCAGCACGCGCGCGCCGTGGATATCCTCGACGGCCACGGGTTCAGCTTTCATTCCGTCGAAGTACGGCGCTTTGCGGATATAGGTCGAATCCGCCTCCCACCCATACGTGTTGCCGGAGGGAAATTTCAGGTTCTGCCAGTTGCGGTCGCCATCGCTCACTGTCGCATACTGCTTGCGGAACATCGTCGAGTCGATCGAACTGGCCAGCGTACTTTGCACTTCCTGCTGCGACGGCCAAATGTCCCGCAGATATACGGAATGGCCCTGCTTGTCATTTCCAAGCGGATCGTGTTCGAAGTCATGATCGATGCGTCCGGCCAACGCGTACGCCACAACCAGCGGCGGCGACATCAGATAATTCGCGCGCACATCGGAGTTGATGCGGCCTTCGAAATTGCGATTGCCGCTCAGCACAGACACTGCCACCAGGCCATGATCGTCAATCGTCTTCGTCACGTCCGGCGGCAGCGGGCCGGAGTTGCCAATGCACGTCGTGCAGCCGTAGCCGACGATGTTGAACCGCAGCGCATCGAGATACTTTGTCAACCCGGCCTTGTCGTAATAGTCCGCGACCACGCGGGAGCCCGGCGCCAGCGAGCTCTTCACCCACGGCGGCACTTTCAATCCTTTTTCCACGGCCTTCTTCGCCAGCAGTCCAGCAGCCAACATCACCGAGGGATTGGATGTATTCGTGCAGCTGGTAATCGCCGCAATCACGATGGAACCATGGTCGAGATACTTGTCAACGTCCATCCCAAAGCGGTCATGCACGGAGCTTGCATGGCCCGGCTCAGGCGCTCCATTTGCATTGTTGTTGCCGTTTCCATTCGCGGAGGGATGACCACCCTCCCCATTCCAGCGTTGCACCTGACGCTCGTTGTTCGCATGCGCGTTCGGCCCTTTCAGCGCAGGCAATTGCTTCTTGAAACTCGCGCCTGCTTCGCTCAGTCGCACGCGGTCCTGCGGACGCTTCGGGCCGGCCACGCTTGGTTCCACTATGGCGAGATCGAGCGACAATGTCGCGGAATACTTTGCCTCCGGCGCATTCGGCGTGTGGAACAGGCCCTGCTCCTTGTAGTACGCCTCGACCAGCGCGATCTGCTCGTCGCTCCGTCCCGTCAGCTTGAGATAGCGCAGCGTCTCCGCATCCACTGGAAAGATGCCGCAGGTCGCGCCATATTCCGGCGCCATGTTGCCGATCGTCGCGCGGTCGGCGAGCGAAAGTTCGCTGATGCCGGGGCCGTAAAACTCTACAAACTTGCCGACGACGCCATGCTTGCGCAGCATCTCCGTCACAGTCAACACGAGATCGGTGGCCGTGGTGCCTTCGCGCAGCTTGCCTGCCAGCTTAAAGCCGACCACCTGCGGAACCAGCATGGACACTGGCTGACCCAGCATCGCGGCCTCGGCCTCAATGCCGCCGACGCCCCAGCCCAGTACGCCCAGACCGTTGATCATCGTAGTGTGCGAGTCCGTGCCGACCAGCGTGTCGGGATACGCCTGCACAACGCCGCTCGCATTTGGCTGCGTGGTGAACACGACGCGCGCCAGATATTCCAGATTCACCTGGTGGCAGATGCCCATGCCCGGCGGCACAGCGGAAAAATTATGGAACGCCGTCTGTCCCCATTTCAAAAACGCATACCGCTCCACGTTGCGCTGGTATTCCAGCAGCGAGTTGATCTGATATGAGTCGCTGGTGCCATACTGGTCCACCTGCACGGAGTGGTCGATCACCAACTCCGCCGGCTGCAACGGATTGATCTTCTCCGGATCGCCGCCCAGCGAGCGCATCGCATCGCGCATCGCCGCCAGATCGACTACGGCGGGCACGCCGGTGAAATCCTGCATGAGGACACGCGCAGGCATGTAGGCGATTTCCCGCGAGGGCTCGGCCTTCGCGTCCCACTTGGCCAGAAATTCAATGTCCTCCGCGGTGACGCTTTTTCCATCTTCATGGCGCAACAGATTCTCAAGCAAAATCCGCAGTGAGTACGGCAGGCTTTCGAGCGAAACGCCGTGCTGCGCCAGCGCGCTCAGTTTGAAAATCTCGTATGTGCGATTGCCGGATTTCAATTCCGACCGGCTCTGAAAACTGTTCATAACGTGGCTCCTCTGGGATCGGGTAATACTGGGTCGGATAACAGAATATCGCTTGTCATTCTGAACGGAGTACGCCGTGGCGGACGGAGTGAAGAATCCAGAGGGTGTTGGCACAGCGAAGATTCTCTGCATTCTTCGCTGTTCTCAGAATGACGGCATCTGGGCTGCGGTCTAGGTAGATATGCGGCTGCCCTTACCCGCGGTCGGGCTTGCCGCGGTGCCAGCGTTTCAGAAACAGAACCTTGGGCGTGAAGAGCATAGCGTTTCGGCAGCTTGTGGCCGTCTGCCTCTATGGTACCGCCGGAGGGTGTGGAAAAAAGTGACCGGTTCAGAGGGTTGGGTTTCTCCGGCTGGTTTATAATGTGCCACCATAGGAGAGCAAACAATGGCGTGTCCATATCTGGAACCCGCGCATCACTCAACTATCGATCTCGTGCATACTTTCCTAGAAATTGCCGCAATCCTGATAGCTGGATTTTGGAGCTATATATCTTATCTCCGTGGCCGTACATTTAAACTGAGGATGGAACCAAGCATTGTCGGCAAGAGTGTTGAGGTGGGCGGCGTACAGTTCATATCCGGTATTGCCCGAGTCAAGAATGTCGGGCTGTCAAAACTTCCGATTGAGCAGACAGGGACGGCAATTTTAGTATCTGACCTTCTGTCTCCTGCCCCTACTTTAGAACCGACATGCGTGAATGAGGGTTTCACCTTAGTATTGGAAGTGTTTAAAAAGCATACGTGGGTCGAACCTGGAGAACCAATCGAAGAGGTATTCATGCTGCGATTACCGGAGAATCCTGAGCGCGTGGCACTCAAGCTTCAATTGCGGCTGGTAGTCCGTGGTATAGAGTGGAACGCTGATTCGATCATAGATTTGAGTTCTACCAGCAAGTAGAAGTACTACACACCAAAGTCTCAAGTTCCACACAAAAAATGTCAAAAGGTAAGAGAGGAGTTCAGATGATCGAAAACAAAGACACCACAAAAATTATTGAGAATCGTAAACCTCAATCTGGCTTATGTTCGAGAGCGTTCGACCAAATGCCGGAAGATTTAATTCAGTCGAATCAAATTGAAAATTTGAAACACCTCAACACAAAGTCTGGCATTATTGTGGGGGGGGTATGCACTACTCAGTCGGTTAATCAGTCGGTCGAAAATAAAGACACCACAAAAATTATTGAGAATGAGAAAAGTAAATCCGGTAAAGAATAGCGGGGCTGTAGGT
>JAJZDO010000402.1 GCA_021805955.1 Acidobacteriota bacterium | reverse complement strand
CGTCGCCGAGAATCAGCAGATTTCCGCTCTCTTCGATCGGCATCTGATCCACGTCGCTCTTCTCGCCGCCACCGTACAATTGTCCATTCGCCAGCGGATATTGACCTAGATCGTGCGGCGCAAACGGAAACGTCCAGCGCGGCAGGCTGGCATACTCCAGCACGGGGCGTACCTGCGCTTCCAGCAGTTGGGGATTCAGTAGAAGAAAGAAGGGCGAAGAGGGATACAGCACATCGACGGTGGCAATATCGCCATTGGAGAAATTCTCCTTGGCAAAGAGCATCGGTTTTCCGTCCACGTCCGCCACCAGCATGTGCGCGCCAAGGGTCTGCTGATAGGCAAGCACCGCCAGTTGGGCGTAGCCAGCTCCGCCCGCCTTTGTCAGGTCGGCGGTGAGTTCGCGGTCGTACTGCTGCCCGCGCGCTTCCAGGGAAGCATATTGTTGCTCGGACTGCGCCAGCATATCCCCGACACCTTCGCCGCTACGCTGCCAGTACGGGCGCAGTTTGCGTTCCAGGTACTCGATCGCAAATCCCTGCGTGTAGGCCAGCAGAACATGACCTGCTGCGGTCTGCCCAGGGGTGCAGTTCAGCGGCAACTCGACATCCAGGTGTGCCGCTCCATCGTGCGGAGTGAGCGGCATGTCCATATCATCGGACGTTGGCAGCGTTCCCGTCTGCACAAATTTTTTCGTCGCCTCCGCGGAGGCTACCGTGGTTGCCGTTTCGGAGGTGGGCACGGCGAGATGAAAGTATCCCCAGTCAACGCGCAGGTTGTCGCCGGAGCGATTCAGTCCCTGCTGATCGCGCGAGCCGACATTCAGCACTGTAAGCCCCGTTACCTGCGAGCGTGCCCAGGTAACCTCTTCGTCGGCGGTATTGACGGCGATGAGCGGATTGACATCCAGCAGCACGCTCACCGCGTGGCTCTGCCCATCCGTGCTCGCCACTGTCCATGTCAGATAGGTGACCGGCCGCGAAAGCACATCCAGGTCCTGGGGAAAGGCGGGCGTGAAAAAGACCAGCGTCAGGCGGATGCCGCCGCCTTCCATCGTATAGACCGTGTGGGTGGGGGCCAATGTGAGCGACGTCTGCTGGAGCGCGGGAACGTCGCGCGGCAGGTCGCCCATGTAGCGCCATGTTTTTCCGTCAATCCGGATCAGTCCGGTCAGCGGCTGCGGAGTACCCGTCCAGTGGCGCGTGGGCCCATCGGTAATGTGGTCGTTCATCGACCAGATGCTGAAGTATGGATTATGGACCACGAGCGGAACCGCCGGCGGACGTTCCTGAGCGAGCACAATTGGAGCGGTCACAAGCAGGCAGACTGGGAGAACCAGCAGGGACAAACGTCTCGATGAAACCAATCTCATTGCAAGTCGCTCCTCAGATCACTGATATGTCCGTAAGTTGTCAGTATGTCACTCCATCAAAGATTGCGAAACTCCTGCTTCCGGTCGGAGATGGGCAACGCGAGCACCCTCAATTTACTTTCGCACTGAGAAAGACCAACGATGGTGAGTTACATTGAGTATGATCGTCGTTCACCTTAATAATCGGGAGCTGCTGGTGGCACCGAATCGTTCCTTTCGCATTGCTGCATTTATCGTGGCCGCAGCCGGATTTTTTCCGCGGGTGGCGCTTGCCGCCACTGCTGGCAGATCTCCGGCCCGCACGGCGCTACAGGAGTTGGTTCCTGACCGCATCGCGCGCCAGGTGCATTTCACCCGCTTTCCCGCGGAGAACGGGAGCGATGTTTTCCGCATCTCCGGAAAGCAGGGTGCGATTGAGATTGCGGGCAGTTCCAATGTGGCCTTGCTGACAGGCTTCAACTGGTATCTGAAATATGTGGCTCATGGGCAGCTCTCCACGAACGAAAACCAATTGGAGTTGCCGGCTGAGCTTCCTGCGCCACCCGCCCCGATTGAAGTGCGGTCGCCCTATCGATACCGCTATGCGTTCAACGAAAACGTATCCGGCTACAGCACGCCGTATTGGCAGTTGCCACGCTGGAAACACGAGATCGACCTGCTGGCCGCGAGCGGGGCCAATACGATCATGTTAGATCGCGGAACCGACGTGGTGCTGTACGAGACCTTCCTGGATTTTGGCTACACCGATCGGCAAATTCGCGCCTGGTTCACGTTACCGGCGCACCTCAACTGGCAACTGATGGGAAATATGTGTTGTTTCGGAGGCCCTGTCAGCATGCAGCTTCTGGAAAAAAGAGCGGAATCGACGAAACAAATTCTCGCCTACATGCGCAGCCTGGGAATCACGCCTGTGTTGCCGGGTTATTTCGGCCTGGTTCCCACGGGCTTCGCGCAAATGCATCCTGAAGCGCACTTGATTCCACAGGGTGTATGGAATGGATTTGCCCGGCCGGACTGGCTGGATCCGCGCGACCCCATGTTTGCGAAGATTGCAGCAGATTTTTATCGCCATCAACGCGAACTCTTTGGAGACACATCCATCTACACCATGGAAGTATTTCAGGAAGGTGGCACCCCGGGCGACGTTCCTGTGGGTGCCGGCTCGGTGGCCGTTCAACGTTCTTTGGAAGCGGCCCATCCCGGCGCTTACTGGATGATGCTGGCATGGGAGGAGAACCCGAAGGCGGCGCCGATCGATGCCGTCGATCGCAGCAAGCTAATGATCGTGGATGAAAAACTGAACAGCGATCTGCATCATGATCCCGAAACGGAGTACAAAGGCTCTCCTTATCTGTACAGTGCGATCTGGGATTTTGGCGGACGCAACACGCTCGGCGCGCACTTGCAGGCCTACGCGGCGCGGATACCGAAGTTCGGCATGGCGCCGGGAAGCCATATGCAAGGCATCGCTTTCTACAATGAGGGGCTGGATACGGACCCCGCCGCGTTCGCATTCTTCATGGAAATGGCCTGGCACACGAAGCCGGTGGACGTGCCGAAATGGTTTTCCGCGTATGCCACACGCCGCTATGGAGGGGCCGATCTTCACGCCGACCGCGCCTGGCAAATCCTTGTGAACAGCGTCTACCATATGCCCGCCGATAAGGAGGCGGCGCAGGAATCCTTGTTTAACCTCCGACCCGATTTCGCCGTGAAGCCGGATTGGGGCGGAGCCCATATCCCCTACAATCCTGCGGAATTTGAGCAAGCGCTGCCGGAACTGCTGGCCGTCGCGCCGAAACTGCGTGCAACCCCAACCTACCAATATGATCTGGTGAATATCACGCGTCAGATATTGGACAACCGGGGCCATGCGCTGTTCCTCAAGATCAAGGCCGCGTATGACGCCAAAGATCAAGCACGGTTCACCTCGTTGACGCAGGAATGGCTTCATCTGATGCGGGACGAGGATGGCCTGGTAGCTAAGAATCAGTGGTTTCTGTTAGGCCCATGGCTGCAAACGCCGAAGTCGTGGGCCAGTAATCCCGCCGAAGAAAAGGCATTGGAATACGATGCGCGTTCGCTTCTGACCACGTGGGGAGACCGTGAAGCCAGCCAACATCTTCACGATTATGCGAACAAGGATTGGTCTGGGTTGGTCGGCACCCTCTACTATCAGCGCTGGAAGCTTTTTTTCGACAGCCTCGATACTGCAACGAAGACGAAAACCGAACCGAAATCAATCGACTGGTTTGCGGTAGAGGACGCATGGAACCGTGAGCCAGATCGATTCCAGCTAACTCCCCGCGGAGATGCGTATTCGCAAGCCTTGGCGATCTACAAAGAATTGAGATCCGAGCCAGTCGATTGGAGCAAGGTGAATTATATTCACTGACCCAGTTGCGGCAGAGCTCGATGAGAATCCAGGGTTCGTTCCCATAGCGCCGTTCGCAATTCATGGGAACCATGTGTCTATCCGTTGCGGAGTAGTCGTGCTGAAAACTGGTGCGATCTATCCCCTGTGGTCTCGAAGACCGCCTCCACGACTTGCGTCTCAAGCCCTGAAGCAACTCGCGCCGGCAGCAAAATCGTGGCTTCCGCGCTGGGCTGGCGGATGTTGAAAAAGTTTCGCATGTGTATGACTTCTAGGGGGCTATAATCATCGGTGGCAAAATGCAGGCGAATACTGGGCCGCCTGCGTATCCATAGGTATGCAACCATTCGGTAGCTCTGTGCCCGGTACTCAGCTACTGCTATCCTGCGGCCGACGAAGATAGGCCTCTTCGCCCGTGGAACAACTAGAACAGGCAGTAATTGGAGGATCTCGATGAGCACGTTGCTCAAACATTCTGCGGTAAGTGCAATGGCCGTTGCAGTGCTGCTTCTTGCGGGCTGCTCGCAATCCACCACCCAGCCCTCAGCCACCAATCAGGCGGCGTCGGCAGCCAAGCCCGCGGGACCTCCGCAACTCGTGCCTGCCAAGACGGCGTTTTGGCCGATGTATACGTCCGCCCACAACTGGGCTCCGGATGTTATAACGCTACAGGTCACAGCGAAGGAAGTCCCCGGATTTAAGAACGAAGCCGGAAAAGCGGCAATGTGGCAGGTTGCGTTTGCTTCGCCCAGCCTGCGTGAGTATCGGATTTACTCGTACTCCATCGCAGCGGTGCCGCCGGACATTTTCAAGGGCGTGGATGCAGGGCTGGCATTGCCTTGGGGAGGTATAACGCGCAACGCGATGCCGGTCGACCTTTCTCTGTTCAACACCGATTCGGATGCCGCATACCAAGCAGCGGCAGCGGATGCCGCGGATTGGCTGAAGAAAAATCCAGACAAGAGTCTAGCCATGTTTCAACTTGGGGACACATATAAGTTTTCGGGGCCCGTCTGGTATCTGTTGTGGGGAAATGAGAAGTCCGGCTATGCCGCCTTCGTGGATGCCGCGAGTGGAAAGGTTCTGAAGCACAAATAGTGAGTTACGGGTGCCACCCTCACTGGGCGCTTCCATGGAAGTACTGTCTCATACCGCCTCCCACAGCGGCAACTGGGTCGATTGACTCACGACCCCTGTGGGAAGCGACATCGAGAGCACGGCAGCCACTACTCGCTATGGCGCATGACCGGCGTCAATGATATCGATGGCTGCCCGAGGATGGGTTATTCAGCATTCGCAGCGGAATCGTGCTCCTGCAGATCGATCAGTCCCAGCAGCGCTCCCCAGTGGTAGAAGCGGTCACTGTTTGTCACGTCATCGCCGCTGCCGGTGATGGCGTTGTAGTTTTCATGCACGTGACCGTTCGCCTGCCAATCCTTCAAGAACAAATCCAGTGACTTCTGCGCTAACTCGACTCTGGCACGGTCGATGTCCGGTTCATGGTAGTTTTGCAGGCCCAGATAAACCAGGTAATTCATCGGTCCCCAAATGCGGCCGCGCCAGTAGTTCTGATCTTTGAACGCCGGATCATCTCTGGCGATTGAGGGGATCACCCACTCGCCCCAGAATTCCTTCGGATTCAGGAGATGTTCGTCGACCATGCGCCGGGCCTGCTCCGGCGTAGCTGCCCGCGCCAGCATGGGATAGAAATTGGTCGGTGAAAGCCGATAGCTGAACTGCCCCGTGCGCAGATCCTTGTTAAGAAAAATTCCCGCTTTTTCACTCCACAAGGTCGCCAGAGAAGCGCGATATTTTCGAGCCCGCTTGTGCAGTTCCTCAGCCTCCGCAGTCCTGCCCAGAATTTCGGCGATCTTTGCCAGGGCGTCGCAGTCGGCAATGTACATTCCCATCAGCCCGACATCGGCGAAGGCCAGTTGATGTGTCGTTCCGTCGTAGCTTGCGCCGTCATACATCGGGCTGTTATCGAGGCCCGATTCGAGGATGGCGCCGGCACGGGTTCCGACAGACCTGTCGTCGAGATTCACCGGCTGATTCTCGCCGTCGCTACCCCACACCAGGTAACCTTGGCGGTCGCGATGTTCCGCCCACCACCGGTTCCACGTGAGCAAAGGCGCAAAGGTGTCTTCGAGTAGCCAGCGATCATGAAACTTCCGGTAGAGTCCCAGCACTGTGATCGCTCCGACGGGTGGCTCCGAGCGGTCCGCGCTCTTCCAGCCCTGACTACGCGCATAGTTCGGGACGAAGCCCTGGCGCGTCGCCTCGCGGCAGATTTCGATCGCATTCGCGTACGCCAGATCTCGGTCCCCAGTTGCGGCTAGAGTTGCGGCGAAAAACGTGTCCCAATCGAACAGAACATAGCCGCCCCATCTGACGCTCCAAATGCGGCTCACAGGTGAAATCACCCGCCGGCCTTGTGGCTCGTAGATCGTATCCCATCCGATTACGGTCTGGATCGCATCTGCCACCGGTGCTCGACTTCCAAAGGCTGACACCGATCGGCGATAGGCCAGTCGCTCGCGCTCCAATGCACTTTGAATCTCCGCCATGGTCCGTGGCTTGCCTGTGCTCAGTCCGACCGGTGAGTTCAGGTCCGCGGAAAAGTAAGCGCCAGAAATGGGCAAGTTCACGTCAGATGTATCGATCCCGGACAAAAATATGGAGATGGTCCGATCTGGAAGTTGCGCTTCCATCCGGTCAGTTTTCTTCACGACAGTACCGGGCCGATTCCAGAGCGTCCCGGCGGAAAAGACGATTTCCGCTGGAAGATGGGAGTCTGTCGTCGACGGAAGCGGGGTCGCGAGCAATACGAGGTCATTTCCATCATGCGCGCTCTGGATGCGGATGGCGTGGCCATGCCATAGCAACTTCAGATCGGTATAGCTGCCGTCATAGGCGTGGGGGCCGGGAATAACTCGCTCGTCATCCTTGCCCTGACGTCCGATCAATGCAGTTGGAAGAAATCTGTCCGAACCCTCCGTTCCCTGATGCTTGATTCCCACTCGGACCGCCAGGCCTTCAGGCAGCAGGACCTGAGTGATGGCGCTGTGCGTGTCCCACGTGTTCCAACCGCGCGCCAGTCGCTGCTGCACTACTGCGTATTGCGGCGAATGCTGTGAAGCCGCCGGAGCCTGGGCGAAGCCGATAGCACACTGTGCAACCAACAGAATCAGCGGAAGGAAGCATGCACTTCCAGGATGCTCGCGGAGGATTTTCATGGTATCTCCCGTATCTAGGGTTGTCGTGAAGCGTACATGGTCGAGGTGCCGGCAGGAAACAAAACTTTTGCACGAACCAGCGAATTATACGAAAACGGTCGCTGTGATCGCCGCGCCCCAAACTGGATCGAATTCTCCTGCGTCGACAGAGCGAATGCAGAATGTCTTGCGATAGCAGGACAACGTAGCGACGACTGATGGCGCCCTGCCGGACAGGTTCACCCACCGTGTCCACAGGTTGGAGATATGCGACGATATCCGCGACTAAGAGTGCACGGTAATCCTACGCGTCGTCGCGCAAGCACCCGTATTTGCAGCGATTTTAGCGCCTTTCAGTCTATGGGGGCGGCAGCACCGTGGTGCAACGCGCGGCGCAGTTTCTGGGCCGACCTTGACACATTGTCTTGGTCTTATATGATTAGCGAGGCGCAGTTACGGTTTGTTTGTCCGCCTTGTATTGTTGACGGATCGTTGATTGCAGTTCCGAGATCGTTCGAGGAGTTTACCCCATGATTCATCCATTGCCTAAGGTGCAAGCCCAGCGTTTGCTCCGCAGAAATTTTGCTGTCGTCGTGGCCCTTTTTTTCGCCCTTCTCTGTATTTCTACCTCCGCAAAAGCGCAGCAAAACGATAGGGCCAGGGCAGCCAATAACTTTGCCCCCCAGCAAACCGCGGATGCCTTGAAGGCTTTGTCGTCCCAGTCTCAGGCAGTGGTTGCAGGGCTTTCGAAACTTAATTCGATTCCTATCGAAAATTGGCGACTTCATATTGGGGATGTAGACCACGGAGGATCGGTAAGCCTCGATGACTCTTCCTGGCAAGTAATCCACGCGCCGTACCGCGTGAACACTACCGATGCAGTGTGGCTGCGGACTTGGGTCGAGGTTCCAAAGACTCTGGATGGATATGACCTGACGGGTTCCCGGATATGGATCAGTTCCTTCCGGAGCGACGCCGTGACGTTGTTCTTCAACGGTGAACGCGTTGCCAACGGCGACGATCTCGAGCCAATTGCTCTTTTCAGTTCCGCCAAGCCCGGCGATAAGATGCTGGTCGCAGTTCGAATCGGGAGTTCTTCCAGAGGATCAACGTTCATTCGGCCCATTCAGACTCGCGTTGAGTTCCCGGCGAACCGCCCAAACCCGGAGGACATGTATACCGAGTTTGTCTCCGCGGCGTTGCTCATCCCTGATCTTGCAAAGGATGTGCCTGCGGAGAAAGCCCAACTGGAAAAGGCCATCGGCGACGTCGATATGACTGCGCTGCAGACCAGCGATCAGCAGAAGTTTGATAACTCACTGCGCCAGTCGCAACAAGACATGGAGCCGCTCAAATCGACTTTGCAACAGGCCACATTTCACCTGACCGGAAATTCACACATCGATGCGGCGTGGCTATGGCCCAGGACAGAGACGGTTGACGTGGTGAGGCGCACCTTCAGCACGGCGCTTCAGTTGATGGATGAATATCCCAACTACACCTATACGCAGTCTGCTGCGCAATATAACGAGTGGATGGCGGAAAAATATCCTGAGATGAATGCGGAGATCAAGAAGCGCATCCAGGAAGGCCGCTGGGAGCTCGTGGGCGGTATGTGGGTGGAACCGGACCTGAATATGCCGAGCGGGGAATCGCAGGTGCGGCAGTTATTGATCGGGCAGCGGGAATTTCAACAGTTATACGGCGTCACCACGCGCATCGGTTGGAATCCAGACTCGTTTGGTTATAACTGGCAACTTCCGCAGATTTATAAGAAGTCCGGCATCGATTATTTTGTGACGCAAAAGCTTGCGGCCAACGAAACCAACCCGCTGCCCTTCAAGCTGTTCTGGTGGGAATCTCCGGACGGAAGTAAGGTGCTCGCCTACTTTCCGCACAGCTATGGAAATAACGACCTCAGCCCCATACGGTTGACCAATGACCTTGTGAAGGCCAGAACATATTCGCCGGGCATTCTCGAGATCATGGATTTGTATGGAATAGGCGATCACGGAGGCGGGCCAACCCGCGCGGTTCTGGATGAGGGCGAGCACTGGATGCAACCGGGGAACGTCATCCCTACAATGAAATTCGGCACGGCCCAAAGCTACTTCACCAGCGTTGAGGCGAAGGTTGCTCCCGACTCTCCTACATGGAACTATCAGGCAATGGCCCATGGCGCTGGAGCTTTGCCTGCTCCGCCGGCGGGTGAAATATCCATTCCTACATGGAACGATGAGTTGTACTTTGAGCACCACCGTGGCACCTATACCACGCAGGCTAACCAAAAGCGAAACATACGCGAGAGCGAAGAGTGGCTGCTGAACTCAGAAAAGTATTCTTCCATTGCATGGCTGGATGGCCATTCCTATCCCGCAACCGAGTTGAACGAAGCATGGAAGAAAGTTCTATTCAACGAATTTCATGACCTGGCTGCTGGATCGGGTATTGGCGTCATCTATAAAGATGCGCAGCGCGACTTCGATCAAGTGCACTGGGCGACCAATGAAGTCTCCTCGAAAGCCCTGGGAACTATTGAGGCGCGCATCGATACTCGTGCTGCTGGAACTGTACCGGTGGTGGTTGTGAACCCGCTCGGATGGGAACGCTCCGGGCTGGTTAAGATCGATCTGCAAATGCCGGCGGCAACTCCCAATGGAGTTTCCGTTCTGGATGTAAAAGATCGCGTATTGCCGTCTGAAGTGTTGTCGAGCGATCCCCAGACGAACACCTACCACTTGTTAGTGGAAGCGAGCGATGTTCCCTCGCTTGGATATGAGGTGTTACATGTGGTCCCGGGGAAACGTCCGTTCGCCAGCGACCTCAAAGTAAGTGGGATGACTCTGGAAAATGCGGCGCTCAAAGTAACTGTGGATCCTAGCACGGGTTGCATCACCAGTCTCTATAACAAGAAGGATAACTTCGAGTCGCTGGCGCCGGGTGCTTGTGGCAACCAGTTACAGACATTCAAGGACACTCCAATCGCCGACGATGCGTGGAACATTGATCCAGGAACCTTGGATCACATGACTCCTATCACGGAGGTCGACTCCGTAAAGCTGGTGGAACAGAGCCCCTTCCGCGCTGTGATCCGCGTATCGCGGCACTGGCAGAGCTCGAAGTTCGTTCAGGATATCCAGCTGTACGCAAATTCCGACCAGGTCAATATCGTGAATGATATTGATTGGCATGAGACGCACGTTCTGCTCAAGTCAGCTTTCCCACTGTCGGTGACTAGTAAGATGGCCACCTATGAAATTCCTTTTGGAACGATCGAGCGGCCGACGACGCGGGATAACAGCTGGGATGAGGCGAAGTTTGAAGTCTCCGCACTGCGCTGGGCCGACTTAGGCAATGGAACCAATGGCGTCTCGATCATTAACAACTCGAAGTACGGGTACGATTGCAAAGACAACGTGCTGCGGCTTACCTTCCTGCGCTCACCCGTATCTCCCGATCCCAACGCCGACCGCGGCCACAACCACTTCACATTTGCTCTCTATCCGCATGCCGGCGATTGGAAGACAGCACTGACCGTCCGCCATGGCTATGACTATAACTATAAGCTCAAAGCAATGCAGGTGGAAGCGCACTCCGGGACACTTCCGTTGGAGCATTCCTTCATCATGGTGGACGATAGCAACGTAGTTCTCAGCGCGGTGAAAAAGGCTGAGGATTCCAACGGACTCATCCTCCACTTCTATGACTGGGCGGGCAAGGACAGCGATGTCAAAATCCATGTTCCGTCGGGAGCTACGTCTGCAACCATGACGAATTTAATGGAGAAGCCTGAAGGATCGCCGCTGTCGATCACCGGCTCGGACGAGATTACCGTGCCAATTCATCCCTACGACATCATGTCCGTTCGGATCGATTATCCGCACGGTCAGAAGTAGTCGTTATCGCGAGAACGATCGGGAGCCGATCTTTTTGAATGGGCTTCAATTGGGGGAGCTTTTGATGCTGGCGACCGAATCCATTCGATGGAAAGGGCGCGATGCCACGCGACTGGCCAATGGTCTGGTCGAGATGACCGCTCTGACGCAGGGCGGCCATCTCGCCGAGTTCCGCTTCTCCAATCAAAATGGGGCGTCGTCTGAGAACGTGCTTTGGGAATCACCATGGATGGCTCCTGGGCGCGCTGGAAGTCGGCTGGACGAGCAATTGGAGACGGGAGGCTTTACGGGCCATGCTCTGTGCCTCGATTATTTCGGAGCTCCCTCCCCGGAAGAAGCTGCAGCAGGCCTTCCCATTCATGGCGAGGCAGGTGCAGGGCGTTGGATCGTGCATGAATTGGCCGAGGCGGAAAGTGCCGCATGTCGATGGACCGTGCACTTGCCCGTCGCGCAACTTGACTTCGAACGGATCATCCGTCTGCCGAATCGGCAGAGTGTCGTGTACGTGGAAGAAACTGTCCACAACGAACGCGACGTCGATCACATCTGCCAATGGGTGGAGCATGCGACCTTCTCTCCTCCATTTTTGACTCACGCCGATAGCACGTTGGCCGTATCGGCCACTCTCGGAATAACCTCGCCGACGGAGTATGAAGGCGGTTCGCTGCTCGCGACCAATCGGGAATTTTCATGGCCCTTTGCGCCGCGCCATGGCGCCGATGGAGCGACCGTGGATCTGAGGCGGCCTTTCTTGGTCGAAGGTTTTGGCTTTGGGGCCGCAGTCGAGCTTGATCCGCGGCGCAAGGTGGAATTCCTGCTGGCGATGAACTGGAAGCTACGCCTGGGCGTGGGATATTGTTTTCGCCGCGAGGACTTTCCATGGATGGCAATCTGGGAGGAGAACTGTGCGCGGTCGGGCCGGCCATGGAATGGCAACACTCAAGCCCGCGGAATGGAATTTGGTACCACGCCGTTCTCTGTTCGAGGTGAAGAGGCGCGTCGCAGAGGAAACATCTTTGGTACCCCGACCTGGTGTGTCATTCCTGCACACGGACAAAAAGCGGCGCGGTATTTGATTTTTCTGTTTGCGATTCCGGATGGAATACACTCCATCGAAAACGTCGAAACAGAAGATGACGCTATCGTCCTCCATGGTGAGCGTTCCAAGTCTTCCTTTTCCATTCACGCCTTGGGATGTAGAGATTTTCTCTTACCCAATCCTGGCCGTCTCGTTTCCCGGTAAAGCTTCCTATGAATGAAACGAAAGTTCCACACAACGCAAAGAAGACCTGGATTGGCGTCGACGTCGGTGGCACCAAGACCGCCATTGTGCTTTGCTCTGAGCCACCCATCATCCTGGAGCGAGTTGCATTTCCGACATTGCCGGAACAGGGCCCGCAACGCGCTCTGGACATGATTCAGAAGACCATTCACCAAGTCATCCAGAAGCACGGTCTCGCGCCGGCCGACATTGCCGCCATTGGCGTCAGCTGCGGAGGTCCATTGGATCGCGTTGCCGGAGTCATCCAATCGCCTCCTAATTTGCCCAACTGGGACAATGTTCCCATCGTCTCGACACTGCAGCGCGAATTCGGCATCGATTGCAGGCTGGAAAACGATGCCAACGCAGGCGCGGTCGCCGAACATCGCTTCGGCGCGGGGCAGGGCACCCAGCACATGATCTTCCTGACCATGGGAACCGGCTTCGGCGCAGGCATCATCGCCGATGGACGCTTGTACCACGGAGTCTCGGACACAGCCGGCGAAATCGGACATGTCCGTCTCACCAGTTCCGGGCCGATCGGGTACAACAAGGCGGGATCGGTGGAAGGTTGGGCCAGCGGAGGCGGGATGGCGCAGACCGCTGTCCTGCAAGTCAACGCTGCGATCGAAAATGGTGAAGTGACCTCGCTCGCTGCTCAACTGATCGCCAACAAAACCCTCACCGCCAAGGATGTTGCCGATGCCGCGCGGCAAGGCGATGCAGTGGCAAAACGAATTGTCCACAGCACGGCGGAACGTCTCGGAGAGGCTCTGGCGATTCTTGTCGACTTGCTGAATCCAGAGCTGATTGTCATCGGCGGACTCGCCATGCGCTTCGGAGACAGCCTTCTCGCGCCGGCGCGAATCGTCATGCAGAGAGAGGCGCTTGACGTTCCCGCCAAGGCATGTAAGATCGTGCCTGCCGCTTTAGGAGAACAAATCGGCGACATCGCCGCCATCTGCGTGGCCATGGGCTTTTAGATCAATTGCAATGCCTAGAA
>JAJZDO010000970.1 GCA_021805955.1 Acidobacteriota bacterium | reverse complement strand
TTAGGGCCTATCAGCATCTCCGGCGGCTTCTGTCAGTCCATCCGGATTGGCCAGGAGACGCTCCCCATGACGCGAGAAAGATAGTGGGCGAGAAATCATTCCATCGCGGCAATGGATTCGGTGGGATGCGGGAGCAAGCTGGCGCATTCGCCCCCGAGTCGTCCAGCGGCCAACGAATACGCTCCGGCTCTTTGCCTTCCGATATACTGATGGCGGCACGCAAAGCATCTGCCTTCGGTTGATTGCGGCAAAAAACAACGGAGATCCAATGAAAGAGTTTGTCCAGCAGCAAATGCGGAGTACCCTGAGCACGATCGAGGGCGTTTTGCGGGATGACAGTCTTATATCGACTATCCTCGCAGCGGCGGAACGCATCGCGCATAGCCTGCGAGAGGGCGGAAAACTGATGACTGCCGGCAACGGCGGTAGCGCTGCGGATGCTCAGCATCTCGCCGCCGAGTTCATCAGCCGCCTAACCAAGGACCGACCCGCTCTTCATGCCGTTGCGTTGACCACGGACTCTTCGATTCTGACGGCGGTTGGCAATGACTACGGCTATGAATATGTCTTCTCTCGTCAGATCGAGGCTCTCGGCAAGCCGGGAGATGTATTCCTGGCGATCTCGACCTCAGGGAATTCCCCGAACATTCTCAGGGCACTTGAGCGGTGCCGCGCGCAGGGCGTTTACTCCATTGGAGTTACCGGTGGGTCGGGAGGGAAGATGAAAGACCTTTGCGACTCGATCATCATTGCGCCTTCCTCGGTCACGCAAAATATTCAGGAAGCTCATCTTATGATTGAGCACATTCTCTGTGGCCTCGTAGAGCGCCACTACTTTGGCGAAGCCTTTTTCGCATAGATCGCCACGAGGCGTCAGGGGGTCGTTCAGTGGAGGCAATCGTCCTCGCAGGTGGCTTGGGAACACGTCTGCGCTCTCGCCTGAGCGGAGTTCCAAAGCCCATGGCGGATATCGCCGGTCAGCCTTTTTTGGCGATTCTTCTAGATCGGCTTGCGGACTCGGGAATCAGCCGGGTGCTGCTTTCAGTCGGGTATCTCAGTAACGTTATCGTCAGCTACTTCGGGACCGCATGGCGTGGCATGGAGATTGCATACGTTCTGGAGGATTCCCCACTTGGAACCGGCGGTGCGATTCGTCGCGCCCTGGCTGATGCTCGCGCAGAGTCGGTTTTGATCCTCAATGGAGATACGTGGCTTGAGACCGACTATCGAGTGATCATGGACTTTCACAATGCACAGCGGGCAACGATCACCATGGCGATTACCTGGGTCGAGGATCGCAGTCGTTACGGTGGAGTGAACATTGACGAAGGTCGCATCACGGGTTTTCTGGAGAAAGGCTCCAATGGCCCGGGTTGGATTAATGGCGGTATTTATGCCGTTACCCGCGACTTCCCTTGGCCTGAGGGTCTGGCCAACAAGTTTTCCTTCGAGAACGACGTTCTGTTTCCTCATCTCGCGCATCTTCCCCATGCGGTCTACGAATCGAAAGGCTACTTCCTGGATATTGGCTTGCCCGAGGATTTAGATCGTGCTCAAATCGAGTTGTGCAGCCGGGATTCCAGAATGGATGTGGGCTGATCGGCGCGGCGCACATTGTATTTTGATCCGGAACAGACGCAGGACCTTGCCAACCGAAGAGAGTCGGCCAAAGTGGTTCACATGATGGCTGTAATAAACATTCAGGGAGTGAAATGATAGCAACGTTTCTGGCGCGATTCAGGCACGCTGCGGGTTTAGACGGAGCCGTTGCCTTCACGGTCCTTTCCCGCGTCTGCAATATTGCCAGCAGTGTGGGAAGTGTGCTGCTTCTCGTTCGCTTCCTCTCTCCGACCGAACAAGGTTACTACTACACGCTGCTCAGCCTGGTGCTTCTGCAGGTCGTCTTCGAACTGGGATTCTCCTTTGTTATTCAGCAATACGCAGCCCATGAATCCGTCCTCTGTGTACTGCCCAACGACGGTTCCATTTCGGGCAACTCCAAGGCGCTGGCGCGTCTGGCGTCGGTTCTCCAGATCACCATCCGCTGGTATCTTCGCGCTTCAGTCTCGATCGCCGTAATTCTACTTCCGCTCGGCTTCTACTTTTTTACCCATAAGGGACAAACCGCGGTTCACGTTGCATGGCGAGGGCCGTGGGTTGCGGTTGTGATCGCATCGTCAGCCAGCTTCATGATCGCTCCGGTCTACGCATTTCTCGACGGTTGCGGACAGATCCGGCAGATTGCAAAAGTCCGCTTCGCAGAGGCGTCAGCCGTGTTGTCCGCATCCTGGCTTTCCATGCTTTCAGGACATGGCCTCTACGCGCCGGCCGCCGTCAATTCCGCGGTAGTGGTGGTGGGTGTGGTCTTTCTTTTTCGCCGCAAGGGGTTGCTGTCAGCGCTGCTCAGGTTCCCCACTGGCATTCATGCGGTGTCATGGCGGCGTGAAATCTGGCCATTTCAATGGAAGCTTGCTGTGAGCTGGCTCTGCACCTACTTCATCACGCAGATGTTCACACCCATTCTCTTCGCGACTCAGGGCCCTGTTGCCGCCGGACGGATGGGCATGTCGATTAACATTGTTGCTTATCTGCCGCTCCTCATGCTTTCATGGATTTCGACCAAAGCAACCCCATTCGGACAGCTCATCAAACTCGGCAAACTGAATGAACTTGATCATCTCTTTTTCAAGACCTTCCGCAAGTCGATCGTCATGCTGATTCTCGCCGTAGTGGCCTGCCTCTTTGGAATCCTTGTTCTTTATCGCTGGTTTCCCCACTTTGCCACACGCATCGAGCCGCCGCAGGTCTTCCTTCTTCTTCTTGCCACGGCGATCTGTACCTTCTCCGTTCAAAGCATGGCGATCTATTTGCGCTGCTTCAAATCAGAACCATTCATGCCGCAGGCTGTCACGGTCTTCATCCTCACTACGATTGGTGTTGTGCTGTCTGCGCGTAAAACAGGCGCGCTTGGCGTTGCCGTCAGCTATTTTTTATCCAACGGTCTTTTGGGGGTAATTATTGCGACGGTTATCTTCAACGCCCGACGCAAATTGTATCGGCACAACCACACAGGCATGGAGCCTGGAATAGAACCCATAGAAGGCTCTACCATCGCTCCCGCCTGAGCGCTATTTCCGCGTCACAACACTGCTTATTCCGTACTCTCTGTACAGCCGTCGGAAACTCAGCCTGGTACTTGTCTCTTGCTCCATCCGGTCGATCCCAACTCTGAAGCATTTGCGCTTTTTGTCTGAACAGGCAGGTAGATATTTGTGTGGATTTCCTTGAGAAGAGCGACGGTGGAAGGCTTTGGCTGGAAACACCGGGAGCGAAAATGCTCTAATACATTTAAACGAGGCTCCCACTCATGAAATCCGCAAGAAGCTACAAGATGGTCTTCCTGGTGCTGGCTTTCCTCGTCAACTTCTTCCCCTGCGCGCTGCTCTATCCTGTCGATTATCCAGTCCGCGAAGTAGCTATCCTGCTGCTCTGGATTCTTGCGTTCCCATCGCCACTCGGCTTCGCATCGCTTACCGTTGTCCCGCTCATGCGCTCCGAAGCTCTGGGCTATTTCGCCTTTAACCTCTTCTGCATTGTCAGCGTTTTTGCCATCACGCTCAAGGCTTTTCAATGGGCCAGGCTTGAGAGTCAAAGTCAACCCGCCCTGCATCGGTTGGCGCGAGGGTGCATGATTTTTTCGCTTCTCCTCGCCATGTGGCAGGGGCTATACCCGGACTTCTGGCTCAATGTTTTTCCAGCGATGCAATCGCTGGGCGATGGGCGCGGAAGTGGCTTTCGGACAGAACCATCGCTTCTGGCTCCTCCGCTCGCGCTTTATCTGGCCTTGGTGCTTTGGGGGCTTGCTGAGCCGAACCTCGCCCGAAAGCACAGGAGCCGTCTGGTGAGCGAGGGAATGTTTATTGCACTGCTCACGCTTTATTTCACGCGCAGCTTCAGCGTAGCGATCGTTCTCTTCTTCTTTTTGCCTGCTTTCGTCAGCAAGTTTCGTTACTTCTTTTTTTCCGGTATCGCCGGCGCGGGCATTCTTGCCGTCGCGCTCTCCTCGCGCGTCAGCGGCGCTTTTTCCACAGGTGGCGACTTTACCTATCTCATTACTTCGGCAGTTGGTTCATGGCGCAATATTCCCGATATCGTCATCTTTGCGAACTCGCAGAGTTATCTGTGGCCCGGCAATCCGGGTGATCTGCGAAACAAGATCCACATGCTCATCGCGATCTGGAATCCAGACTATCTCTGGCTGGATAGTACCTACTCGATGTTCTCGGCATGCGCCTCTACGCTCGGCATTATTGCAACTGCCACGGTCTTTGCCGCAGGGCTGCTCTTATTCGTATTCATACGTCGTCAGTCGCTGCAATTCCAGCTTGCCTGGCTTCTCATGTACATCGCCAACTGGTTCATCCTGCCCAAGTATGATGTCAGTGGCTGGATCGCCTGGGGCCTGCTCGCCGCCTTTTCTGCCTCATTCCAGCCCGTGGTTTCCACGTTGGAAAAGACAGCCGTCAATCTTCATCTCAGCGCAAGGGGCGTTTCGTAATGCATAAGTTCATCAAGCGCCTTAGCCTTTTCCTCTACTACCTTATAGCCTGCAAACTTCCTCAGCCTCCACTGCCCGGCGGCAAGTTCGGCAATCGCCTGCGCCGATTCTTCGTCAAGCGCATTTTCCTCCAATGCGGTCGCGATGTTGTCATTCGGAAAAATGCTTATTTCGGTTCAGGAGCGGAGATAGAAATCGGCGATTTCTCCGAAATCGGTCTCAACGCATACATCAATCGCGACATCAAGATCGGCAGTCACGTCCTGATGGGGCAAAACGTCACTATCTTCTCAGTCAATCATGAGTTTGAGGATCCTGACACTCCCATTCATCACCAGGGACATCGCGAGCGCAACCCGGCCATCATTGAAGATGACGTTTGGATCGGAGCCAACGTCGTCATCCTTCCCGGCGTGCGGATTGGCCGAGGCGCTGTGATCGGAGCCTGTAGTCTTGTAGCTCACGATGTTCCCCCGTTGGCTGTGGTCTGCGGAAATCCAGCTCGCGTAGTCCGTCAACGAGGCTCGCGATTCAAGCCCGGACAACGACCCACACACCGCATCATCGCTGCCGACGAGTAGGCCATGCTAACAAAAATGCCTGCGCAACCGGCAGTCCGGTCACATCACTGTTTGCCAGACCAGGCGGCGCGTAGTTCTTTGAGCCGTGCTGCCTCTTCCGGATTGGAACGGAATTGGCGCAGCCGATCGTCAGCAATCACCCATCCGCAGGAAGCTAGAAATCCAAGAATCACTCCGAATACAATCGTGATGACGCGCTTTGGAAAATCCCGTTTGTCGGGTGGACGCGCAGGATCCACGACCTGGATAATCGCACCTTCCCGCGCCTCGTCCAGCTTCGCTACTTCGAACTCTTTCGCGATCAGCTCGGCCACCGTCTCGCAATAACGCACGTCCCGCAGGCTGTTCAGATATTCCATGCCGACTCGTGGGATATTGCCCTTGGGAATGATGATCTCAGAGTTTGGATCGCTTGACCCTGCTGTCAACTTCGCCAGTTGCTGCTTCAGCTCTGCCAGCTCCTGCTTGACCAGCCCCACCTGCGGATTGTCATCTGTCGCGTACGCGCTGATCGCCCGTAATTCCACTTCCTTCGCAGACACCTGCCCTTGCAACATTGCGGCCGACTCAATCATTGACCGCGCTTGGCTGTCCAGCGAAAATACGCCCGTTTTACGCTCGGTCACAATCATGTTGTTTTCAGCATTTGTCAGATTCTGCTTTGCTTCAAGCAGTTGGTTCTGAAAGAACGCCCGGCGCTGTGAAGCTTCCGTAATCGCCAGGTTTGCCGACAGACTCCGAAACTCTTCAACGTAGGCGTTTGCGATATCTGCAGCCATCTTCGGATCGCGATCTGATGCGTCGATGCGAATCAGACCATCCTTCGCGCCGGCCACAATCGACGAGCGCCGCTCAAGTGCACCGCGTGCATCCGTCAGCTTCTTCTCGTGATATCGCGCCTTCAGCCCGAAACGGTCGATCAGCGCATCCTCAACGGTGTGGCTCTTCAGCAGTGCAACATACATGTCGACAGGACTCTTGAGGCCCAGGCTACTTCCCGCCAGCGTTGCCAGTGTGCCCGAACCACCCAGTTGCGCCAGCATCGCCGATCCGGAGGATGAATTCTGCCCCGGTGGCAGCACCATCGTCTCAGCCTTGTATCGTTGCGGAAGAACAAAAACCAGAATCGTCGTGAGTGCCCCAAATCCCAGAGTGAACCACAGAATAAACCGTTGTCGTTTCGCCAGCAGAATGAGCATTGTCAGCATATCTGTCTTCGGTTCTGACGCGGTCGCTGCCGAAGAGTAATCGGGTTGTTCGCTTTGGTTGGGCAATGTCATTCCGTCTCGCTCCTCGACCCTATTCTACCGTCTCACTCAACGATTCCTGGATTCCTACTGCCTTGTCCTGTACATTGGTGAGCATCGTGGGGTGAGTTTCTGGAAGTTGAAGTCAGCTCGCGGCGTCCGTTGGAGGAGTCTGGGCGGTTTTGCGTTGGCGGGTGACTTTAGGTGTCCACTTTGACGCCCTGGCTGTGGAGGTGCAGGCGACCGCGCTCCAATCTCCTTTTCTGGTTCGATATATCGGTCGCGTATTCTGGCCGGCGAAGCCTTCTGCGGATGACTTCCGCAGGGCAGACGCATCTTAATGGCTATATGCGGAGGGGGTTTATGGGTTGAGATGGGGAGATGGACAGTTCCCTGAAATATTTTTGCTGAATTGCGCGATCCGCGGGTAGAGCGGACGCGAGAACATCTATTGGAAGAGATACGTTTGATCGCTATCGCGGCGATTTTAAGCGGTGCCAACGGCTGGAACGAGATCGAGGATTATGAGCATTGCAAGCGCGAGTGGTTGGAGAGCTTTTTGAAGCTGCCGGGCGGGATTCCCTCCCACGACACGTTCAATCAGGTGTTCTCGGCGCTGGATCCGGAGGAGATGGAAAAGGGTTTCGTCGCTTAGGTGTCGTCGATTGCCAAGCTGACGGCGGGTGAAGTCGTCGCCATCGACGGCAAGGCCCCGAGGGGTACGTCGGAGCCGGGCAAGAAGGCCATCGTTCACATGGTCGGCCTGGGCGGAGGGCAACGGCCGGGTGCTGGCACAACGCAAGGTCGAGGAAAAGTCCAATGAAATTAAGGCCATTCCGAAGCTGCTGGACGTGCTGGAGTTGAGCGGAACGGTGGTCACCATCGACGCCATGGGTTGCCAGCGCAGCATAGCCGCCAAGATCGTCGAAAAGGAAGCCGACTACATCCTGGCGGTCAAGCAGAAACAGGGCAGTCTGCTCGATGGCATCAAGGATTCGTTTCAGATGCTGGCCGCCGATGCCGTCGCCGAAGAGATCGACTGCGGACATGGTCGCGTCGAGCGCCGCCGCTGCTCGGTCGTCACCGACCTGTCGCTGATCGAGAAGGCTGCGGAATGGGCGTCTTTACAGGGCTTGGTGAGCATCGATTCGGAACGCTATCACAAGGCCACCGGCAAGACCGAGCGCGAAACCCGCTTCTACATCACCAGCCTCAAGTCCGATGCGGCGCGCCTGAACCGCTCCGTCCGCCAGCACTGGGGTATCGAAAACAAGCTGCACTGGGCCCTCCATGTTAGTTTAGGCGAAGACCTGGACCGCAAACGCACCGGCCATGCCGCACAGAACTGCTCCGTGCTCAACCGCATCGCGCTCAACCTGCTCAAGCAGGAAAAACCTGCAAACTCAGCATCAAAAGCAAACGCCTCAAAGCCGGCTGGGATAATGACTACCTACTCCATCTGCTGAGAAATTAAGATGCGTCTGCCCTGATGACTTCCGGGACGTGTTCTCTATGGTCGAGATCTCGGAGTTATTCTAAAATCTCAATTCCATTAACTCCATCCAGGCTTCAGCAATGTAAGCCTGCTGATTGAGCATGAATTAACGACAGAATGTGTGAAGGAATTAATTTGGTGCCAGAGTCATTCCCAAAAGACAGCATGAAAGCCTCCTCGTCCTGCGCCAAGCCCTCCGTGCTCATGGTACTGACGCGAAGCCTGAGTGGAAAACATCAGGCAGGTCGGCTGCGCACTCTCGGTCGCATTTACGCAGTCCTCAATGAAATCGCGGAAGTACAGACTGTTCAGGTGCCGTCACTACTGGAGGAAAAGAAGTATCTGAATTTTCTCTGGCTCGTGGTGACCAATTTTTTGCGCGGCCGCTTCCGGCTACCGCTCCAGTGCCTTCTCTTTGCACATTCGTCACAGACGGGTCGAGTTTTGGAAGCGGTGAGGGTTCATTCCCCTGATGTCATTTATCTCGACACAATTCGGTGCGCGCCATTCGCCGTAGCGATCAGACGTGTCTTCCCGGACCTCCGTATCGTTTCAGACTTTGACGACCTCATGTCTCGGCGCTGTGCTGCTTTGCGCTCTGTTGGTCGTGGATTCACGCTCGGATACCTGGCCCGCTACTTCCCGGGCTTCATCCAGAGAATGTGTCAGTCGCCTGTGATTTCAGGCTACATTCTTCGGCGTGAAGAGCAGGCGCTGCGCCGGACAGAGACGATGCTTGCGTCATTGGTCGACAGCATCACGCTGGTGTCTTCCGTTGACGCTCGTGAACTCACCTCCTCGCTGCCGCAGGGCGTGTCCTGTGAAGTGATCGATGCTCCGCCACCGTTCGCTCCCGTACGTCCAGTTTTGGCGCCGGTAGATCCTCTGCGATTCATTTTTATCGGCAGCGATGGGCTACTTCAGAACCGCATGACGATCGAGTGGCTTGTCAATCTTTGGCAAACGAAAAATTACAGGGCACCGCTGCATATTTATGGAAAGCAGAGCGGAAGCTATCCCTTGCATGGATCGGTGGTCTTTGAGGGATATGCCGATAGTCTGAACTCCGTTTACACCCGGAACAGCATTCTCATTGCACCTTCGTTCATCTCCGGAGGAGTGAAAACTAAGATAGCGGAAGCGCTTGCGCATGGCATCATTACGCTGGGCAATGATCTGGCTTTCGAGGGGCTTGGCATCAAGAACAACCCGCTGGTTTTTCAGAATGATTTCCTCGAAACAGCTCCTGCGGTTATCTATCAGCATCTCGACTCCTGGACCGAAGGTGCGTGTTATCTGCAAAGCTATTTCTCAACTCACTTTGGTTTTGAATCCTATCGCGCGGCATGGTTGCGAGCGGTCACCTCCGACCACTGAAGAGGGTGACTGAGTCGCACGTCGATCTCACAATTCTGAAATGAGGCAGATCTTCCACTTCATACGCCGAAGCTTCTGCACACGATCGATGTCGTTGGTTCGTGTATCGATGCAGTGGGGCGAGGATCAAACATCTCTCCATCTCAGCCCAAATTGGTCCATCGAGTCTCAGTTTTTAATTCGCATTTTTAATACAAGCTCTTCTCTCGACATGTTGCATGGCAACTTGGAGCGCGGTGTAATATAGTTTGGGGCTGGGGTTTCATTTACAGCTCCGTTTCAACCAGCCACCACGAGTGCATTGACTGCTACGGGTATTTATTGACCCCTGAAAACAGGACGGTAACGAGTCCTCAAAGTTTCAGAAACACAACTTCAAACAAAAACTGTTGAGATGTTTTGAATACTGCAACGTAGCAGGATAGAGGAGACATATCGCGTGCTCATCCGATCCAGGGCCCCGCTTCGACTTGGTCTGGCAGGTGGTGGAACAGATGTTTCACCCTACTGTGACGACTTTGGCGGTGCCGTCCTCAATGCAACCATCGATTATTACGCCTACGCTTCGCTTGAGCCGCTCGAAGGCGACGCCATCGAATTTGTTTCAGCAGATCTGCGGCAGGAAGCTGCATATGCCTCCGCACCGCAACTGGAGCCGGACGGCAAGCTGGATCTGTTCAAGGCTGTTTATAACCACATTGTGCGCCGCTACAACAACGGCGTCCCACTGAGCCTGCGACTGACTACGCGGGTCGATGTTCCCGCAGGCTCTGGTCTTGGTTCCTCTTCCACGGTCGTCGTAGCGATGTTGGCGGCCTACGCGGAGTGGCTCAACCTGCCCTTCGGCGAATATGAACTCGCTCACACGGCCTGGATCATCGAGCGCGAAGAAGCGGGCCTACAGGGAGGCAAACAGGACCAATATGCTGCTGCATTTGGCGGATTCAATTTCATGGAATTTGGCAAAAGCGGCAATGTCCTGGTCAATCCGCTCCGCGTCAAGGACTGGGTCATCTCCGAACTGGAAGCCTCGCTGCTATTGTTTTTCACCGGCACTTCGCGCGCGTCCGCCGAGATCATCAAAGAGCAGTCGGAAAATGTGCGCGACCGGAAGTCTGACGCACTGAATGCCATGCACGCCATCAAGGAAGAGTCTTTCCGCATGAAGGAGTGCCTTCTGCGCGGCAATTTCTCCGCTTTGCATGAAGCGCTCCGCAGTAGCTGGGATGCGAAGAAGCGCATGGCGCGCAGTATCACCAACGAACGACTTGACAGCATCTACGCAGCCGCTCTCGAAGCCGGGGCGCAATGTGCAAAAATCTCCGGCGCCGGCGGAGGCGGCTTCATGATGCTGCTTGCAGATCCAGTGAACAAGGAAAAAGTCATTGAAACCCTCAGATCCTTTGGCGAAGGCAGTGCTGTCTACACCTGTCACTTTACGCGCGACGGGGCGCGGGCTTGGCGCCTTTCCCGATGACGATGGCTGCTTTGTTTCACTCCCTATTGTCCCAAAGAAAGATGCATTGAGGTAGTTCCTGGCATGCGTGTTTGCGTCACATCGCTTGGCTACAATCCATCCCACCTGGCCCATATTGTTGCCTACGGCAAGGCTTTTCGCGAAGCAGGGGCCGATGTGTGTTTCTGTGTTCATGCGGGCTATGGACATAATGCCGATCTGCTGGCTGTGGCTCCCGTGATGACACATGACACGCCCGACAGGAAGCTGCTCGATTCCTGCACCCACGCACTCATCTACAACGCTGCGATCGGCAATCCCGCTTTTGCCTGGCGCATGCGGCAGAGCGGTGCGAAGGTTGCCTACGTCTACCACGAGCCCTGGGTCTCTCTTGCGCGTCTCTGGGGCGAAGTCAGCATCACATCTCTGGCGCGGCTCATGGTGTCACGGCTCATCACGCTTGTGTTGCTTCGCCTGTGCCATCTAGTGGTGCTGCCTTCTGCGGAAGCTGCAAAGAACTATCGCGCTCGCGATGCAAGGATCAATCCCAGCTATCTCGAGATGTCCCTCATCTTTGACGATAACTACTATCTGGCTGCCTCATGCGAGCGCAGGACCTTCTCGTACATTGGAACTATCTCTCACGCGCATGCATTCGACCAATTCGTTGAATTCATGCGTTACGCGCTTCAGCGGAATCTTGGCATCCGCTTTCTGATCGCTTCCCGGCACACATTTTCGGATCAGGAGCTGCTCGCCCGATACTCCGACCAGATCACGGTCCGCTGTGGGAAGCCTCTGACAAACGAAGAGATTATTCAGAGTTACGCGCAAAGTGTCTGCATATGGAACCTCTATCGACTCTCGACGCAGAGCGGCGTCATGGCCAACGCATTCATGTGTGGAACGCCGGTCATCGCAAATCGGACCGGGGCATTCAATGATTTTGTCCGCGAGGGATACAACGGGAGGTTTGCGACTCCGGAAGATCCGGATGAAATCGCTCAGGCATACGCCAGCATCGCGACTTCACTCGATTCCTATGTCGCCAACTGCCGGGAATCTTTCCTCAACAATTTCTTCTATCGTGCTCAGATGAATACGATTCGACAGATACTCAATATCTAGCGTGCTGAGTCTGAAGTAATTTGCATAACATGCACTGTTTTCCTCATTGAAGTAGAGTGGGGAGCAGATTGTTTTGCCTATCGGACGGCCATTATCCCCAGTGACGGTGAGCACGGAACAGCATGAGCAGTTGCAGTCCTGGTCGCGTCGAGCGAAGACGGCGCAGGCCTCGGCTTTGTGGTCGCGGATCGTGTTGCTTGCGGCCGAGGGCTTGCCCAACTGTCTCCGTAGCAGCCCGGCGTGACAAGGAACGGAAGCGCATTGCTGGATCTGCCATCGACGATCACCGTGATCAGTCCAGAGACCGCTCCGGCTGGTACATAGAAAAACAGCATCGTCGGGGTCCACATCGTCACCGTCGCCTCAACTGCGGTTGCCGCCACCAGGGGCGACGCATATAAATTTATCGAGCAGGCCAAAGAACGGCCAAAGGCATTATGTGCCCGAAACGGCATCTACTGCACTGAAAACGCAAGGCGATCGGCATCCCAAGAAGCGAGCTGGATGAGTCTGGGCGTCCATATAAATATCAGGTCGGTTGATTTGTAATGCCAAACTGCCTGACCCAAATCAGATGGTAACTATTTTGCCGTAAAGAATTTATATGCGTCGGCCCTAGGCGCACTGGAAGTGAGCTTGCCACGTATGTCGTGAGTGAGTATATTGATCGGGTTCCTGCAAGCAAACCATGAAAGTGCGTTTCTATCCAAGAGGATGATGATTAAATTTCTTGACCCATCTAAAACAAACGATTGCATTCTTCATCGGGAAAGCTGTGGCCGTGGGTTGCGCTGGCTTGGTGTCCTTGTATCTGTGCTTTGGTTTGGCGTAATGACCGGGAAGATGGCGCAGAGCCAGCAGCCGGCCCAACAGACGACGGTTGTTTGTGCGGGGCAGCTACGCGATGCGAATGGAGCGCCTGTTTCCGGTGCGCAGGTCAGCCTGCAATCGGTGGCGGGAGGGCGATTGCATGCCTTGTCCGGAGCGGATGGGAGTTTCCGTTTTGCGTCGATTGCGCCGGGCAGTTATTTGTTGACGGTGGAGCGCGGGCACCGGAGCTACGCAGGCAGCCAGCAAGTGACTCTGCCGTGGATTATGAGTGGTGGCGCGATTGGCGATTTGATCATCACGATCACGACGCAGGGAGACCTGACGGTGACGGGGAGCCAGCGTGTGGAGGCGACCAGCGGCGAAGACCTTTCCGGCAAAGAGGTGAGCAGCCTGCCGCTGAACAAGCGCGATTTCAGCCAATTGCTGCTGCTGGCTGCGGGCACGATGACCGATACGA
>JAJZDO010000900.1 GCA_021805955.1 Acidobacteriota bacterium | reverse complement strand
GAGTCACAACGTCTTCGTCTTCCAACTTAAAGTATGCGGTAATCCATGCTTCGTTCAGAGCGCGGAAAACGATTTCATCTCCGGATTGAAACTCCCGAATTTGAATGTTCATACCTCAACAGCAGGCGCGGGCAGAATATCTTCGACGTCCACCCATTGCGTTGGATATATGCCGGTGTAACACGCGGTGCAGTAGCGCTTGCCGTCTGCTCCATCGCAGGCGTGCAGCAGACCGTCCAGCGAAAGATACGCAAGAGAATCTGCTTCAATAAATTCGCAAATCTCCTGCACCGACTGGTTGGCGGCAATCAACTCCCGTTTGCTGGGTGTATCGACGCCATAGAAGCAGGGCGACGTGGTCGGCGGACAACTGATGCGAAGATGAACTTCTGTCGCACCCGCGCCGCGAACCATGCGCACAATTTTTCGACTGGTGGTGCCGCGGATGATGGAATCGTCAATCAAAATCACTCGCTTGCCTTCCAGCAGATTCCGCACCGGATTCAGTTTCAACTTGACGCCGAAATCGCGCACGCGCTGTTCCGGCTCAATAAAGGTGCGGCCCACATAATGATTGCGAATCAGGCCGAAACGAAATGGAATGCCACTTTCCGCAGCATAGCCAATGGCGGCGGTGACGCCGGAGTCTGGCACCGGGACAACCAGATCCGCCTCCACGCTGGATTCGCGCACAAGCTGACGCCCCATCTCCTCACGGCTTTCCTGCACCCACCGGCCAAACACTTTGCTGTCGGGACGCGAAAAATAAACATGCTCAAATACGCAGCTCGCCTGCGGAACTCCGCTGGAAAATTGGCGGCACGTGACGCCCTCGCGCGAAACCATCACCAGCTCGCCCGGCTTCACTTCGCGATCGTAAGTGGCCCGCAGCAGGTCGAAGGCACAGGTTTCCGACGCGAACACAATCGTCTCGGTGCCGTCGGCGTTGGCGATGCGCCCCATGGAAAGCGGGCGAAACCCCCGTGGATCGCGGGCGGCAAAGATCCGATCCCGCGTCATCATCACAATGGAAAAGGCCCCCTCCACCTGGCGCAAGGAGTCGGCGATAGCGTCGATCAGCGTCGGCTCTTTCGAGTGCGCGATCAGCTGCACAATAATTTCCGAGTCGCTGGTGGTCTGGAAAATAGCGCCCTCGCGTTCCAGTTGCGTCCGCAGGTTGCCGAGATGCACCAGGTTTCCATTGTGGGCAATGGCGATCAATCCCTTGGTCGAGTCCACGCGGATCGGTTGCGCATTCAACAGCGCCGAGTCGCCAGTGGTGGAATATCGCGTATGACCGATGGCTAAGGAACCCGGCAGCTTGGCCAGAACATCGTCGGTAAAGATTTCTGCCACCAGGCCCATGCCCTTGATGTTCCACAGATTTTCGTAGTCCGCCGTAGCAATGCCTGCAGATTCCTGCCCGCGATGCTGCAGCGAGTAGAGCGCCAGATACGCCTGGCGCGCGGCATCCGGGTGATTGTGAATGGCCACGACACCGCACTCCTCGCGGAGTTTGTCGAATGGAAGGGGGTCATGCTCGGGAATGGGCATCGGATCCATCGAAGCGTTGTATGCGTTCATTATGCCTGATCCATCGCGGAACTTTCGCGATGAAATGTAGACTCCAGCGCATCGGGCAAGCCACGACGCCACCGCTCAAATAGGTTCGCAATGGATTCAGAAATCACCCGCTCATCGCCAACGCCGATCTCGAATCGATCGGCGATCGTCGAGCCGAGAGGAATCGCCGTAACGTCCCCGTAGTCATCGACAACGGCTTTTACTTTCTCCACATGTTCGGCAGCGCAGGAAATCAGCACCTCACTGGCATGTTCGGCGAAAAGAACGCAGGCCATGGGAGTGCCTGACAGGCGGCCCGGCACTTCCACGCGCGCTCCAAGTTGATGCGCGAAGCATCCCTCCGCCAGCGCGACCGCAATGCCACCATCCGAAATGTCGCGTGCGGAGTGCAGCAATCCAGCGTCGGCCAACTTTGCCAAGCATTTCTGCAAATCCGCTTCGAAGGGCAAATGTAGCAGCGGAGGATTTCCCCATAGTTCGCCGAGAATTGTTTTCGCGTATTCCGAGGAGCCGAATTCTCGCAGAAGCCCTTCTTCCGAAGGAAGAACCATAGGATAGGCGAGCAGCAAAACCACATCACCCACTTGCTGAAAATCCGCCGGCACAGCTTTCGAAACATCCTCGATAATCCCAACGATTCCAACCACTGGCGTAGGGTAGATTGCTTCCCCTTTGGTCTCGTTGTAGAGAGAAACATTGCCGCCCGTGATCGGCGTACCCAGCGCCGTACAAGCTTCCGCAATGCCGTCAATCGCACTCGAAAGCTGCGCCATGATTTCGGGCTTTTCCGGGTTGCCGAAGTTCAAACAATTCGTCGCCGCAATCGGCGTCGCCCCGGTGCAAGCTACTTTGCGCGCGGCTTCCGCAACCGCATGGGCCGCTCCCAGTTTTGGATCGAGATAGCACCACCGGCTGTTGCCGTCGAGCGCCATCGCCAGCCCGCGCTGCGTGCCTTTCAACCGCATCACGCCGGCTTCTCCGCCTGGACCCTGTGCAGTATTGGTCTGCACCATGGTGTCGTACTGCTCAAACACCCACCGCTTATCGCATATATTCGAAGACGCCAACAGTTTCTTCAGGTCAGCGGTCAAGTCGCGCTTCGCCTGCAACTGCTTCAAAATTTCCGCCGAAGGCTCACTCGGTACCGGAGCTTTCCACGTCCCAATCGGCCGATGGTATCGAGGCGCTTCATCCGTTAAGGACGCATTGGGAATGTCCGCGACCAGCTCGCCATGGTGCAGGATGCGCAGCCGTGATTCAGCGATCACCGTGCCCACTGTCACCGCGTCCAGTCCCCACTTGGCGAAGACCCGCGTAACTTCCTCTTCGCGACCCTTGTCGGCCACCAGCAACATGCGCTCCTGCGATTCGGAAAGCATCATTTCGTACGCTGTCATGCCGGTTTCGCGTTGCGGAACCCGATCGAGTTCCATCTCAATTCCAACCCCGCCGCGACCGCCCATCTCGCACGAAGAAGACGTCAGCCCGGCTGCACCCATGTCCTGAATGCCAACAATGGCGCCGGTCTGCATCGCCTCCAGACAGGCCTCCAGCAGCAGCTTCTCCATGAACGGATCGCCCATCTGCACATTCGGGCGCTTCTGTTCGGAGCCCTCGTGGAACTCTTCGCTGGCCATGGTGGCACCGTGAATTCCATCGCGCCCCGTCTTCGCGCCTACGTACAGCACGGGGTTACCGACGCCCGTTGCCTTGCCGTAAAAAATCTCGTCCTTGCGTACCATGCCCAGCGCAAACGCATTCACCAGTGGGTTTCCCGAATAGCACGGCTCGAAGCGCGTTTCGCCACCCAGGTTCGGCACGCCAAAACAATTCCCGTAGCCGGCGATGCCGCTGACCACGCCTTCCAAAATCTGGTGGTTCTTGTTCAGCAGAGCGGTCGGAGTCGAATTCTTCCCGTCTCTCGAATCCTCGGGCACAATCTGCCCAAACCGCAACGAATCCATTACCGCCAGCGGCCGCGCACCCATGGTAAAGATGTCGCGCAAAATTCCGCCCACGCCCGTGGCTGCGCCTTGATAGGGCTCGATATACGACGGATGGTTGTGCGATTCAATTTTGAAGGCGCAGGCCCAACCATCCCCCACGTCGATAATGCCGGCATTTTCTCCCGGTCCCTGCACCACGCGTTCACTCTGGGTCGGCAGCCGCTTCAGATGAACACGTGACGACTTATAGGAGCAGTGTTCGCTCCACATCACGCTGTAGATGCCTAATTCCGTTATGCTGGGAGTCCGTCCCAGCGCGCCCAGGATGCGCTGATATTCCTCAGCCGTAATGCCATGCTGAGCGAGTAATTCCGGCGTGATCTGTGCCGGTAGAGGAATCGCGAAAGAGGACGCAGATTTCATTGTTTGCAAGATTGAGGGACCCTTTTATTGTTACATGGCGGAAGTGGTTCGCGAGAGTTCGAAATCGGCGCACAGAAGGCACCTTCACAGCGCCGTTCGAAACTTCAAGCTCCAATACGCGTAGAAAAGTGTCGGTGGCCAGGATTTTTCCCGCTTGCGCCCTTCCGCATTGCAATCCTCGTAGTTTTCGGGGAGTAGTTCAGCCTGGTTGAGCACTTGGTTCTGATCCATGGAAATTCACG
>JAJZDO010000556.1 GCA_021805955.1 Acidobacteriota bacterium | reverse complement strand
AGGTATTTGCCTGATGTCGGAACTTGGCGATCTTTACCAGGAAATGATTTTGGAACACAGCAAGAGCCCGCGGAACTTCCACGCGATGGGAGAGGGAAGCCGCAGCGCCGAAGGCTTTAATCCGCTTTGCGGAGACCACTACACCGTGTACCTCGATATCGAGGGAGACTCGATCCGTGACATTTCGTTTCAGGGGGCAGGCTGCGCGATCTCCAAAGCTTCCGCCTCCATGATGAGCCAGGTGCTGAAGAGTAAAACGCCCGCAGAAGCCGAGGAGCTGTTTCGTCAGTTCCACGCAGTGGTGACAGGGAATGGCCAGGAGGGTGATGAAGCCAAATTGGGTCGGCTGGCGGTGTTTGCCGGTGTCGCCAAATTTCCTACCCGCATTAAGTGCGCCACGCTTGCCTGGCACGCGCTGCACGCAGCGCTGACTGGGGAGCAGGTCGCTTCCACCGAATAGGTTTTTCTGTATCCCTGAGTCAGTATGCCAAGCCAGATCACTCCTCTCACTCGCGATTGTCCCGCCACCGCCATTCCCAGCGGAACGATGCATATTCTCGCTGCGGGCACGCCGGTTTACATCACGCAAAGCCTGGGTGGCAGCTTTACTGTATCGACCGGCTATGGGCAGATGATGCGCATCGATGCGCGTGATGCCGATGCTTTGGGCATGGAAGTACCAGAGTCCGCGCAGCCCGCCTCTGCCTTTAGTGAGGATCTGGTCTGGAACCAGCTACGCACCGTGTATGACCCGGAGATCCCTGTGAATATTGTGGACTTGGGCCTGGTGTATGCGTGCCGCATTACGCCGGCAGAAGAAGGCAATACGATCAGCGTCGATATGACGATGACCGCCCCTGGCTGCGGCATGGGTGATGTGCTGAAGGCCGATGTGCATCGGAAGCTGTCCGGGCTGCCTACGGTAAAGGAAGTGACCGTACAGATTGTTCTGGATCCCCCGTGGAACACGCAGAAGATGTCTGAGGCAGCGCGTCTGCAGCTAGGGCTGGATTAGTCGCCCGCGCTGGCGGGCTGATCCGGCAGTCGTCCATTCAGCCAATCCGGCAAACCGGAGACATCGAGCCGGATTCCCAGATAAAAGGCTCCAAACAGCGCATACACGGCGCTCACTTCGTCAAACCGCATTTCGTAAATGAGCCGCTTGAAGACGACGGGATCGTCGGCGAACAGGTCAACGCCCCACTCCCAGTCATCCCAGCCGATCGATCCACTAATGATCTGCCGAACCTCACCCGCATAGCGGCGCCCAACCATGCCGTGCTCGTGCATCATGCGTTGCCGCTCCGCCATGGGAACGGTGTACCAGTTGGCGTGCTCGCCGCGGCGGCGGTCCATCGGATAAAAGCAGACATACTTTGATTCCGGCAGGGCGGGGAACAAGCGCGTATGCATGGCGGCACTTTGCCGTTCGAGCACCTCGGCAATGCCTGCGTCCCACTCCGGCGTGTGCGGCTGCTTTCCCGCTTCGATCAGTGTGGCGTAGGTTTTGGCGGTTGATTCGTACAGACCCAGCTCGATCACCGAAACATAAGAATGCCGCAGCTCGAGGAAATCGTAGAGAGGTGTGTTGGCAAGCTGCAGCTCTACGGCATTCAGAGCGTCCAGCGACGGGCGCACATGAATCATCAGCAGATCGCCCTTATGGCCCAGCTGCGAAAAAAGTCCAGACTGTTCTCCGGCCGCTGCGTGCGGGGCGGGGATGCAGATCGACCGGAATACCGGCAGCGATGCTTCCAAAACCCTTGCGCGTTCCGTCTCTGTCAGTTTTCGCCACGCTGCCCAATTGAAGCGGAACATCTGGTGAAGCATGCAGGCGCCTTCAAGGGTGAGTGGAACGGCGGGAATCTGCGGCAAGGCTGGTTCCTTTCGAGGATCGGACTGTGAAGCCATCTCTTCCATATTATTCGTCGCAGGAAGGTTCCTGTTGATCGTTCCGAAACGGTTGTAAATTCTGAACGGGAACCTTCGAGCACGAGTCTGCGTAAATGTTTTCGAGGAGAAAGGCGATGCGCCGATTGACGCTGCTTCTTATCGCTGTGCTACCGCTGAGCGCCGGTACGCTGGCCCACGCGCAGGCAACACAGTGGACAACTGGCCCGTGCCCCACCGGCCAGAACGTGACACATAACGGCGGACTTTGGCACTGGAATGGTAGCCGTGTTTGTGAGCTGCGCCGGGCAACCCTTGCGAATACCGGATCGCTGAAGATGGAAGCAGACAACGGCAGCATTACCGTTATCGGCGAGGATCGCAAGGATATTGCGATAGAAGCGCGGATTACAGTGGACAGCACAAATCAAAAGGATGCAGCGGCGCTGCTGCGCCAGATCACGATTGATACCAACGGAACGATCCGTGCGCATGGACCGCATTTTTCCGGATGGTGGTCGCACGGCGGCTATTCCGTGGACTACAACCTGCGGGTACCTGAGACGATCGCCGCGAAGGCGGAGACCGCGAATGGCAATGTCACCCTTAGAACATTGCATGGAACGCTTCGCGCGGAATCAACCAATGGCACGGTTACGCTGAGCGATCTGGCGGGCGATGTTCATGCGAGCACCGTCAATGGCGGCATTTCCATTCGCCTGGAGGGCGATCACTGGGATGGTGCCGGATTGACAGGGGAAACAGTCAATGGTGGCATCAGCGTTTCCATGCCGACGGGCTATTCCGCCCGGCTGCGGGCGAGTACCGTCAACGGTGGCATCTCTGTCGATTTTCCTGTGACTGTGGAGGGGAAAATCACCCATGATCTGGACGCAAATATTGGACGCGGTGGCGCGCCAATCCAGATGCATACCGTAAATGGTGGCGTTCAATTCAAGCGGCGCGACTGAGGCATGGGCCATTGTCCGTTCAGTCCAAGGCTCTGCTACAATCAGAGACGTTGTCCCACTCACCCTGCGGCCGACGATTTGGTGCTGCCGGCACTGTTTAGTGGGGACGTAGCTCAGTTGGTTAGAGCGCTGCCCTGTCACGGCAGAGGTCGCGGGTTCGAGCCCCGTCGTCCCCGCCATCATTCTAAAGCACTTAGAGTGATGGGTGACCCCCAAAAAGCAGAGGTCATGGGTTTGATATGGGTGCGCTAAGCGCCTTGCGACCCAATTTGAGGGTGTGATTCACCCTTCTTCTCACCCAGATTCGGCACCATCATCCTGACAACCTTGCTTTGCGCAGCTCGCTTATGCGAGTTCACTGCCTGCGTGTATACCTCAAGCGTGATTCTACTGTTGGCGTGCCGTAAAAGCTCCTGTACGGTCTTCACATCTTCGCCGTTCGCCTTGAGTAAAGTGCCGAACGAGTGGCGGAAAGTGTGCCAGCCGATGTTCTTGTGGATGCCGATTGCGCGTGCAACCGGCCTGATGTAGCGCTTCATGAGGTTGTCCGGCCAGTAAGGCTGTTGGCCTCGCATGGATGGACTGGCAAAGACCCAATCATCGGGCGTCGGATACGGACTTTGGCGACGCCACCGTTTGAGATCCTCGGCCATGTACTCATCCATGGGGACGGGCTTGGCAGAGGCTTCGGTTTTGCAATCGCCAACGACCTGATGCCAGATCGAGCGGGTAACACGGAGTTCAAGATTCTCAAAATCAACATCGCGCCAGCGCAAAGCAAGCAGTTCGCTGACTCGAAGGCCAGTTGCCGCGTCGAGCAGGACCAAGGTGCGTTCCCGAACGGATAACTTGCTAAGAAGAAGTTGTAACTCCGCGAGTTCGAAGACATCGGGCACCTTCTCCCGCTTTGAGCTTTGACGGACGAGCTTGATGGGGTTGCGGTCAACCCACTCGTATCGCATCGCGTGATGGAAGAGAGCGCTCATGAGATTCCGAATCTTTGCGTTTGTTCCTCTTGCCCGCTTGATGCCCCCCAGCCACTCCTCAACTGCGACTGGCTTGACCTGGTCTAACCGATGTTCTCCCCATCGGGGTAGTATCCAAGCCTTTAGGTAGGACTCATAGGCGGCTCGCGTCGAGAAAGCTTTGCGACCCTGATCTTCTCCTGCCAGCTCTTTCAACCGGTAGTGAGCGATCAGTTGAGCAATTGTGCTCGGCCCGCCTTCCGCCTGCGGGGTTTCTTGGTTGGCGTCAATGCGCAACGCGTGGGCTGCTTTGAGGGCGGCTGCTTCCGTGGGCAAAGCCAGGACAGACCCCACGATTGCCTTCCGGCG
>JAJZDO010000191.1 GCA_021805955.1 Acidobacteriota bacterium | reverse complement strand
GACCCAAAAACACTCCTCGATGAGTACTCCATCAATTTCTGCTTGTTGACAAAGAGATCGCCCATGGTGCACGTACTGCCGTTACTCCCTGACTGGAAGATGGTCTACTCCAGCAATAAGTCGGCGATCTTTGTGCGAACTTCGAGTCTGCGCGAAATTGCACCACGCGTCACGCCTGTGTCTAGCGGCAAAGAATGAGTGACCCAGGTGGGAACAGTCCTTCCCAAAATGTTGGTAGGAAATCAGACGGAATTGCCGGATGTTTTGCGGATTAATCGCACGGACTCTATGAAAAGCAAAAACAGCCAGCAGGAAAAGTTCGCTGGCAACGGGCATTGCCTGTCGCTGGTTGATCGAGGATCAGCGCCGTGCTGACGCTGGAGGGCGTCCGTGATCTTGAAACGGCGATGGATCAGTCGCCGCTGGAATTCTCTTCCAGCCACGTGAGAAGCTCCCGGATGCTGCCGGTAGCCAGGGCCACACACGAATCGCTGGCTCCGTAATAGAGATGGATGGTGTCTCCGTCCGCGCCAATCGTCTGGCCGCAGGGAAACACGACGTCTTTCACGTCGCCGTTGCGTTCATAGGGTGTCTCCGGCCCAAAGATCCACGAGTCGCCGCGTTGCAGACAGACATCCGGCTGGTCAAGATCGAATAACGCCAGGCCAATGCGGTAAATGCTGCCGGAGGCTGTTTGCCGAACGCCGTGATAGAGAACGAGCCATCCCTTCGGCGTCTCGATGGGCGGAGAACAGAGGCCGATCTTATTAGCGTCCCACCAGCCGCCACGGCGTGCCTGCAGCATAACTTTGTGGTTGCCCCAGTGCCGCAGATTCGGCGAGTAGGAGATCCACATGTGGGCGCCGAGCGCGGTCATGGGCCGATGAATCAACGCCCAGTAGCCGCCGACTTTGCGAGGCAGGAGGGCAGCATCTTTGTCCTCCGGCGGCATAATTACTCCGTAACGCTCAAAGCTGCGGAAATCGCGAGTGAGTGCCAGAGAGACGCCGGGGCCGCCGCGGGCAAAGGAAGTGTAGGCGATGGCGAACTGTTTCTCTTCAGGAAGCCACGTGATGCGCGGATCTTCAACACCCCAAATCTCTTCAGGATATTTGTCTGGCTCTGCGGGAAATGTTGGCACCGCATCGATACGCCATCCGTCGATACCGTTCGCGGATCGCGCCGCCGTCAGATGTGACAGCCCGCGACGGTCCTCCACCCGGCACAGGAGCAGCGTGTCGCCATCTGCGAGGCGTACTGCAGCCGCGTTGAAGACACTATTGACCGGGTATGGCCAATGATCACGACTCAGAATCGGATTGGCGTCGTAGCGCGTGAACAGTGATTTTTGAGTGTCTTTCGACGACAAACGGGCGACAGTCGCTTCCGGGTGTGCGGAAGAAAAATTCTGGTTCAATGTGAAACGCTCATTTCATGTTGCGGTTGTGGGATGGCTGAAACTTCGGCACTCCGCATATCGAGGAGCGCCATGAGGAATGAAAGCGTGGACTCTGCCCCTTGATTTTCATTGACCCGGTCGGGATGGAGGCCATCGCGACAACCGCCAGTGGCATCGTCATAAAGCGGTACCTGCAGATCGTTCTCTCCCAGGAACCAGCGGAAGGCGATCCAGGCTTCTTCTCCGAACCAGTTGTCTCCGGTGATGCGCGATGCCTGAAGACAGGCTGCGATGGTTGCGGAGGCTTCGACGGGTTGTTGATCAAACCGGGCTTTCGCGCTACCCGCTGTGAAGAAGCCTCCGGAGCCGATCGGGACGAAGACATGAGGATCGTCCCGGTGTTGCTGCGCGAGCAACCAACGCAACGACTCCAGACCAATGTCCGTCATTCTCTTATTGCCGCTCTTCCAACCCGCCAGAAGGATCGCCTGCGACAGTCGAGCGTTGGAATACGAAAGGCTGGCTTCAAACCACTGCCACTCCTCAGTATGCGTACGCTCGTAGATATCGAGTAAACGGTTGGCCAAGAGGTTGCGAACCCCTTGTATCGTCCGGTCGCCCGGAAAGCGATCCAGGTACCCCTGCGTGCCCAGCAACGCGAAAGCCCAGGCGCGCGGACTTGTAAAGTTCAGCACCGCCGGGACACCCGCTTCAAACAACACCCCGGCGGTGCCTCGCATGCCTTCGTCCTGGCAATGGCCAAGGACAGTGCCGAGCGCCCACAGCGCGCGGCCGTGGCTGTCTTCTGATCCAGCCTCTTCCTGCCACTGGCGATCATAGGCAAGGAAATTTCTGAATCGTCCGAGACTGCGGTTGAACGCAAATGCCAGAAACCCGAGATAGCGCCGCGACAGGCTGTCGATGAAATCTCCACCAAAGGCAGAGGGATTCCGCAGCATCGTTGCTGTGATTAACGCTCGGGCATTATCGTCGGTTGTGTAACCTTCCTGACAATTTGGCACAGAGAATATGGCGTGTTGCAGGATGCCGGTGTCGTCGGTCAGGCTCCAGAGGTGCGATGTCTTTAAGACCGGTAATTCGCGGGTGGGTGTTAATTCGCGTAGGTCTTGCAGGGCCGGTTTCGGACGGAGTATCCGTTCAGTACGCGCTCGTTGAAAGCTTGCCATGTACGCCTGCGCGGTCTTCTGCCATGTCGTGTTGCGCGCGTACAAGTAAGCTCGCTTGCGCATCGAGTGCCGCTCAGCATCGTTATCCAGCAGGCGAATGGTTGCCTCGGCCATGGCTGCCGGATTGTCGAAGGGAACTAAGATACCCCGCGCATCGGCAAGCAATTCTTTGGCGTGCCAGTAAGGGGTGGAGATGATGGCTTTTCCAGCCCCCAGCGCGATTGCAAGAGTTCCAGAGACGACCTGCGCCTCATGCCGGTATGGCGTGATGTAGATGTCAGCCGCGCCAATATGCGAGATCAGCTCTTCCTGACTGACAAAGCGATTATTGAAAAGAATGTGAGACGCCACGCCGAGCGCTTCTGCCTGCGCCTGCAGTCCATCCCGATAGCGTTCGCCTTCCCGGCGGCGAATCTGTGGATGGGTTGCACCGGAGACGATGTGCATCACCTGGGGATGCCTTGCGAGAATTGCCGGCAGTGCGCGGATGACGGTTTCGATTCCTTTGTTTGGTGACAGCAAGCCAAAGGTCAGCAGCGTCGGCTTGCCCTCGGTATGAAACAGATCTTTGAAATAGCTGGGATCAGTGAAAGGTAGGTCGGGCACGCCGTGCGGGATCAGGTCGATCTTGCCGCCAGGAACCTTGTAGACATCCTGCAGCAGGGTGACTGCCAGCTCGCTCATTACGACGAGGCGGTCGGAGCGCTCGGCGATCTCTTCAAGAACTGCGCGCTGGTGGAGATCTGGTTCGCGCAGGACTGTATGCAGTGTTGTAACCAGCGGCATGGTCAGCTTGCGTAACAGCGAAAGGATAAATTCTCCGGCCACGCCGCCGAAAATTCCATATTCGTGCTGCAGGCAGACGAGATCGTTGCCGTTAAAGTTCAAAAACTCCGCCGCCCGAATATAAGACTCGCGATCATCCTGATCGATCTCCAGGCGAACACGATCGGGATAATCGTAGTCCGCGTCTGGATCATTTACCGGAATCGCGAACAGGCGGGCACCGCCGTATTCTTCAGCGAGCGCGGTACAAAGATCGGTGGTGAAGGTCGCGATGCCACACTGCCGGGGAAGATAGTTTCCGACGACCGCGATACGCGTGGGAGGTGGCAGTGTTCCGCCGCCCGTGTTTTCAGGCGCAGTGACGGCTGCGGCGATCGCCTCGCGGCGAAGCATCTCTAACAAGGTCATCGGTCGCTGCTTTCGTTGTTGCGGTTGCGTCGTTCACGCCGGCTTAGTAAAGTTCTTGCGGTTCAATGCCGCCTGGCAGTCTTGCGAAATTCGATACGACGCAACCGGGTGCGGGTAAACCGGTATTAAGCATCCGCGGGGTGGGTGCCGGAAAATTCAGTTGTTTCCAGGAAGGAAAGAAACTCCAGCCATCAAATGCGTCACGGAAGGATGCTCGTCTGCGCGTCTCAGGAAAGGCTGAAGGCGAGGAAGGGAATCAGCGGCTACTGTTCTCAGCCTACGCCTTTAAGCGAACGCGTGCCGGGCTTGCGATGGATTGTCGAAAAATCTTGCTGCAGGCCCTGACAACAAGCTGCGCCTGAAGGCTACTCGTGGAAAAACAGCCTCGGCCGAGCGAAGTTGCCTTTGACTGTCGGGA
>JAJZDO010000237.1 GCA_021805955.1 Acidobacteriota bacterium | reverse complement strand
CTTGCCATCTCCGTACTTAACTCGCTGCAGGCCTGGCGACGGGAAACTCCCTATGCCGGTTCGTCGGATTGGGTATTTGCCAGCCCAAGGATGCGTGGTAAGAAGCCGTTTCGCGCGAACACACTGGTCGCGAACCATCTGAGGGTTGCTGCGGCAGCAGCGGGGATCACGGGAGCAGTCGGTTGGCATACGTTCCGAAGATCGATTTCGACTTGGCTGATCGATAACGACGAGAACGTCAAGGTAACGCAGGAACTCTTGCGTCACGCACAAAGCAAGACAACTCTTGACCTGTACGCCAAGGCGGCCACACCCTCCAAACGGCGGGCGCACACGCGCATCGTTGACGAACTGCTCACAGCGTCGGTAAACGCGGGAACGCCCGTAGAATGGGCGGTTTCGTGAACTTATTGGGCGAATGTGGGTTGAGTGTGGGTTGGGTTTTGCAGGGCAAATCGTGCAAGTCCTTTGAAATGTGGTGGCCAGGGAGGGAATTGAACCCCCGACGCCAGCCTTTTCAGGGCTGCGCTCTACCACTGAGCTACCTGGCCGTGTAGATTTTCCAGAAGGGAACTCTGCACATGAGTGGAGGGAAATGAAGATTTCCGATTGCTGCTTCTTGGTGAGTATATCAACCGTTGGGAAGACTGCCAAACCCGGTTGAACGATGCTGCCGGTTCACATAGTCTGAAGTCAGTGAGGAAGCGATGATCGAGAACGCGCAAAAATCCGAAAAAATTGAAAAGACTGATGCCGAATGGCGTCAACATCTGACTCCAGAACAGTACTATGTCACGCGCCAGAAGGGAACCGAGCCCGCTTTTTCCGGTGCGCTTTACAAAAACCACGACGACGGAATCTACCACTGCGTGGCCTGCGATGCGGAGCTGTTCAAGTCCGACACCAAGTTTGAATCGGGTTCGGGCTGGCCAAGCTTCTGGCTTCCCTTTACGCCAGATTCGGTGGAAACCCAAGAAGATACGAGCCATAGAATGCGTCGCGTGGAGGCGACGTGCGCCCGTTGCGGCGCCCATCTTGGCCATGTATTTCCCGACGGCCCCAAGCCGACAGGACTCCGCTATTGCATCAACTCCGCCGCCCTGAAGTTCGAAAAGCAGTAGGGCAATGTTTGTCATTCCTGAAGCGAAGAATCCAGAGGGTCATCGCGGTGTGATCCAAGCGGATATTCTCTGGATTCTTCGCTTCGCTCAGAATGACTTCCGATTGAAAGTCACTACGCGGGCCTTCAATCTGTACTAGGGCTGGCCCATTTGCTGTTGCATTCCAGGCGGCATCGGGATGGAAATGTCGAGCGTTTTTACCGGCCCCAGCGTTGAGAGTGGGGTACCGAATTGCGCGTCGTTTCCAACCACTAAAATGGCCAGCTTCGATGGGTGAACATACTTGTTGGCCACGCGGGTGACGTCGGCGGCCGTCACCTTCTCAATGCCCTCGCGATACTTTTCAATAAAGTCGGGGGGATAGCCGAAGAAGGCAAGCGTCGCCTGCTGCCGCAAGATTTTTGCCGGCGAATCGAAGTGGAAGACCCAGGAGTTCAACACCTGGTCTTTCGCATTTCGCAGTTCCACGGCGGTGGGCGGAACGGTTTTCAACTCGCCAATCTGTTGCAGCATCGCTTGCGTAGCAGCGACGGTGCTGGCGCTTTTCGTTCCCGCCGCAACGTAGAAAATCCCCGGATGGTCGTAGCTGGCTCCATAAGCTCCTTCGACAGCGTAGGCAAGTCCAAGCCGTGTGCGTACATCCTGGAACAGGCGCGATCCAAAGCCGCCGCTGAACACCGTGTTCATGACGCTCAGCGCGTAATAATCCGGATTGCTGCGTTCCGTGCCAAGTCCCACGATCCATACATTGCTCTGATTCACGTCGCTCTTCTGCGCAAGGTATACGCCGGGCGCGGGACCGGGAAACGTTGTTTTGACCGACACAAAATTCGGACCGCGCGGCAACGGCTCAAAGGCGGCGCGGAGTTTCTCTTCCATCTCCGCCGTGTTAAAGTCGCCGCTGATTCCCAGGATCATGTTGTTCGGCGTCACAGTGCGATCATGCCATGCTGTCAGGTCTGCCAGCGTGACTGTATGCACGGTAGCGAATTCCGGCACACGCGCATAGGGGCTGTTCTTGCCATAGGCAAGCAGCAATGCTTCGCGCATCGCAATCTCTTCGGGATTGTCGTTGCGGCGAATAATTCCGGTGTCTTCCTGTTGCTTGGCGAGCGTGAGCTTGTCCGCACGAAATTCCGGATGCAGCAGCAGGTTCGTCGCCATTCCAAATACCTGGTCAAAATTCTGCTTGAAACTCGACCAGGTCAGGCTGGTGGATTCCGTATCGTTGTCGGTTTCTATTTTGGCGGCTTTCGCTTCCAGAATGTCATCCATCTTGTCGCCGGTCATGGCCGCTGTGCCGCTGGTGCGCCACGCCTCAGCATACAGATCGATCAGTCCAGTCTTGTCCGCCGGTTCATCCCGCGAGCCGCCACGAATCATGATGAAGCCGTTGATGAACGGTAGTTCGTGATCCTCCTGCAGAAAAATCGTCATCCCATTCTTCAATGTGATCCGCGTCGGCTGTTTGGGATGGAAGGCCGGAAGCGGGGGAATGGGAACTTTCTTCCATGAAGTCCAGGGAGCGGGTGATCCCGGTGCTGTCGTCGTCGGCGTAGTGGCTTGGCCGAATGCTGGGCCCGCCAACGATGCGAATGCTACGCCGAGAATTGCTGCGAAGAGTCCGATGCGAGTGCGCATTAGCGGCCTCCTTGTTTCGACGGAGTGGTCTTGGCTGCTGGTTGCGCGGGTGCCTCGTGGGCTGGCTTCGCCGGCTTCTGCGCTGCATATTCAATCATGGCGTAGGTCCGATTTTTGGCGGTGAATACCTGGTTGGCGACGCGGCGAATATCGGCTTTGCTGACGGCATCGATCTTGTTCAGTTGCTCGAATAGCATCCGCCAATCACCATAACGCAACTGATAGGTGCCCAACTCCTGTGCCAGCCCTTGGTTGTTGTCCAGGCTGCGAAGAATATCGGCACGGGCCCTCGTTTTAAACATCGCCAATTGCTCATCGGTAACGTCTTGCGTTTTTAGCTTGTAAATTTCAGTATGGATTGCGGTTCGCATCTGCTGGGGCGTATGGCCTGGAGTGGGCACAGCATAGAACGCAAAAAGATTGGGATATTTGTCGCCGGGGAATCCGCTGAATCCAGCCGCTTCCGCCGCAATTTTCTGGTCCCGCACCAGGCTGCGATACAAGATTGAGGTGCGCCCGTTCGACATAATGTCGCTGATCGCGTCATAGACCGCATCGTCTTTATTGAGATAGTCCGGACGATGATAGCCTTCGAGGTAAAAAGGTTGCGTGGGCTCTTCCAGTGCGACGGATTTTTCAGCTTGCTGGGGTGGCTCTACCGTCGCCAGAGGCAACGGTTTTGGTCCGATGGGAATGCTGCCAAAGTACTTCTCCAGCATCGGCATCGCCTTGGCTGCCGATACATCTCCCACCACTGTGACCACGATGTTCGATGGCACATAGTATTGCTTGTGGAATGCGTTGGCCTCGGTGGCTGAAACCTGACTGATGTCGGACATCCATCCCGTGCCGGGGTTTCGGTAGGGGTGTGCGACGTAGGCCGTGGCCAAAAACTGCTCAATCATAAAGCCAATGGGATTGGAATCGACGCGCATGCGGCGTTCTTCCATTACCACACTGCGTTCTTTATAGAACTGGCGCGGCACCGGGTTGGCTATGCGGTCGCTTTCCATATAGGCCCACAACTGCAGCCGATTTGCCGGCATACTCCAGAAGTATTCTGTCGCGTCGTTGGAGGTTTCCGCGTTCACTCCAACGGCACCATTCATTTCTGCAATTTGTGTGAACTGGTTCGGGATGACATATTTGTCCGCTACGGCCGTGGCGGCGTTGAACTGCGCTTTCAACGCTTTCAGCTTGGCTGGATCTTGGCCGACACGCTTGCGATATTCTGCATCATAGGCGGCGTAGGATTGCTCTACTTTGGCCAGCGCAATTTTCTCGGCGGGGTAGTCGGTGGTGCCAATGTCTTTCGTTCCCTTGAAGGCCAAATGCTCAAACATGTGGGCCAGTCCGGTTTCCCCTTTGGGGTCCTGTACGCTGCCCGCATTCACAATGGTGAAGAAACTGAACACTGGCGCTTCGGGCCGATCGCAGACAACTAACGTCAGGCCATTGGGCAGCTTGTTCACCGTGACATGCTGGGCAAAATTCTTTTCAATCGTCTGAAATTCCTGTGCGTTCGCAATCGAGCAGCAGAAAGCTGTCAACAACGTTGGCGCCAATGCATAGCGCAGCATTCGATGAGTCATGGGACCTGATACCTCAAACGGGGTTTCTCGCGCGATCGAACATTTTTTACGTGACTCCTTTAGTGTCGCATTCGATCGCGTTCTCGCAAAATGCGATTCAGCTCTAGCGCTGATATCGCGCTTGCACACGTGACTCGGAACGAATCAACGGATTAAAATGATTGTTCCGACGGAATTCCTATTATGAACCTAGAAGCCATTCAAGCTGCACTGCAAGCGGCTGGCCTTGACGGCTGGCTCTTCTACGATCATCACCATCGCGATCCCATTGCCTATCGCGTCCTGGGGCTGACCGACTCTCTGCATATTACGCGGCGCTGGTTCTATCTAATTCCCGCGCACGGCGAGCCGAAGAAGCTGGTGCATCGCGTTGAGCAGGGAAGGCTCGATCCGCTGCCTGGCTCGAAGGCGGTCTATTCCACCTGGCAGGAACTCGAGGCGCAGCTGGCTGCGATGCTGGAGAACCAAACGCGTCTGGCCATGCAATACTCCCCGCGCAACGCGATTATGTATGTGTCGATGGTCGACGCGGGCACAGTGGAGGTACTGCGTGGCCTTGGCAAAGAGATTGTCAGCTCCGCGGACCTGGTCAGCCGCTTTGAATCCGTCCTTAGCGAGGAGCAGATTGCCAGTCATTACGCTGCGCAGCAAGCGATCGACGCGATTCTGGCGGAGGGTTTCCGCGAAATTGGCCGCCGCGTGCGTGCAGGCGGCACAACGGAGTTTGCCATGGTCGCGTGGCTGCAGGAAGCGATGCGGCGCGAGGATCTGGTCTGGGACAATGGACCCAATGTTTCCGTCAACCGCAACAGTTCGGATTCTCATTACGAGCCGACGGCGGAGAAGACGCAGCCCATTGCTGTGGGCGATTTTTTGCTGATCGATATCTGGGCGCGGAAAAATACTCCAGGCACCGTTTTTTATGACATTACCTGGACTGGCGTGGTGGGCAGAAAACCGACAACGCGCGAGCAGCAGGTGTTTGACATTGTCGCTGCCGCGCGCGATGCGGCGATCCAACGGGTACAGCGGGCCTTTGCAGACAACCAGCCGATTGCCGGCTGGCAGGCGGACGATGCCGCCCGCGATGCGATCCGGGCTGCGGGATTCGAAAAATATTTCACCCACCGCACCGGCCATAACATTGCAACCGAAATTCACGGCAACGGCGCGAACCTGGATAATTTTGAAACCCACGATGAACGGATAATTTTGCCCAACACATGTTTTTCAGTCGAGCCGGGGATCTATCTGCCGGAGTTTGGCGTGCGCAGTGAAATCGACATGATGACGCGCCCCGGAGAAGCACGGGTGACGGGCCGGATACAGAAGGAATTAGTTCGCATCTAGAAATTTTCTCGCCCAGCTAGAGACTTGCCTGTCGACATTCACGCGGCAGGCTACAAAGTAATGATGACGGGCCAACAAATGCTCGGTACGAAACTGGTATATTCGTTGGAGATGTCCACGACCAAGGCCACCACGAAGGAAAGCGCCGCGCAATCTGCAGCCGGCTCAAAGCAATTCTCCGCCGGAATTATCCTCTTTGCTGGATGGCTGGTTCCCGGACTCGGCCATTTGATGCAAGGCAAATGGATCCGGGCAGTTCTCCTCTTCGTCTCCATCACCTGCATGTTCGCTCTCGGCCTTGCCATGCATGGAAAAATTTACGCGGCGAACACTGGGGAAGTGCTCGATATGCTGGGATTTGTCGGCGATCTGGGCAATGGCGCACTCTATATTTCATCTTCAGTTTTTGACTGGGGGCAGAATATCGTGCAGGTCGTCACCGCAGACTACGGCACCAAGTTCATCGTTGTGGCAGGACTGCTGAACTTTGTTTCCGCCGTCGATGCGCACAGTCTTCGTCTGGGGAGGAAGCGCTAAATGTATACTCCTTCGCACTTCACCGCAGTGCTTCTGTTCGCTCTGTTTGCCTCCGTGGTATTCGGCATCACGCAACGCTCGGAGACTCGCGCCATGGTTCGCTATGGCCTGTATTGCTTTTCCCTATTCGTTCTGGGGACCATTGCCGCCAGTTGGGCGATGTGGCTGATCAAGCACTGAGGAGCGGCAGGCAACTACCGATCGGTTGCTGTCTTGCGAGTTTCGTTGACACAGATTTTCAAAAATCAATGCCAGCGCTTTTCCCACAGCATCGCGTCGAATCGGTACTGGACATGGTAGCTCAGGTGCCGATAGAGGCTGACTGCACTGGTGTTTCTCTCGGTCACCGTCAGCGTAACGGCATTACATCCATTGGCCTGCAAAGATGCCGCGCACAAGTGGAGAAGTTTTTCTCCCACTCCCCGGCGCTGAAATTCCGGCAGAATGCATACCTGAGTCACATGGCCAACAACGGCGCTCACCCGGGAACATAAAAGCAGGCCAAATAACCGTTCGTCGTACGGCGCCGCCAATACCCAGGATGCCTGTTCCTCAAAAATTCCACACCCTGGGAAGCGCACAACGTTATGCAAGAATCTTTGCGCTCCGCCCGGAGACAAATACTGGTCGTTGATTTCACTGTCGATGTGGCCCGCATAGGAAGCGGTAATCAACCGCGGAGATAGTTCGAAGTCGGAATTCTTCCATCGGCGGTAATGACCCCCTCCTGGACCTTCGAATTCGTCAGGACGAACGGCGGGAGTGGAATCTGAAGGCTCCGGCGGATTCAATTCCAATTCCATAAACAGCCGCGGATACAGTTGAAATCCGGCGCGCTCAAACGGTTCCCGATGAAGGCCATGCGGGTGCAGCAATAGTTGCGCTTCGACTCGGGTGAGATCGGGTGAGTGTTGCAGCGTCTCCAGCAATCGATCGATCAATTGCAGCTCGACGGCAACTGCGGCGGACTCATCCACTCCCAGACGAGAAGCGAAGACATCGCCAATGACTGCTTTATTGGTTTCATACACACAAAAGATGTACCCGCAGACACGACCTTGATCCAGAGCAGCATAACCGCTCAGCAGATGCGACTCGATGTACTGCAAGACAAGGCTTGCGGAACTGCGATAGTCCCAGTGAAGGCGCTGGCTCCAAAGAGCGCTCTCCTCGTCCAAAAGCGGACGAAGATGCTGCGCGGAGAAATGACGCAGGTCGAGAAATTCGAGCTGGAGCGCGGAGGTCATGATCAACTGCGCAGACGAATCATGGAAAGAGATCCGCGAATGCGCGCGGCCAAAGATATCAACCGTATGGCGCGAGTGTACGGCATTAGGGGCCAAATCGAAAAGCCGCAAATCCAGGAATTGCGGCGGATTTTGGGGGTGTATATCAACTGACACCATTCGGTACGCTACGTAATTGCCACCCGTAGGATGGTTACTGCGACAGTGGGCTTACCCGATAGACCGTCAGGTTCTGAGGGCGATAGAAAAACAGGGGCTCATATTGACGCCCGGCCAACATTTTTTTCAGTTGATCTCGCGATTGTCGTTCCTCTGCCGCGTTGGAGAGGTCCTGCACCACCAGCAGATGGGCCTCTGGAGGAATCCCGGATCTCTGGTAGTTGGATACGCGCTCATTCAGATAAAAACCCAGTCCATATTGCACATCGCGGCGGGCCTGGTATACCGCGATGACGTGTGGAGCATCCGGGAGCGATGTCAGCTCATGCGCCAGCGTACGAGCTGAATATTTCTGGTCCAGCAGAACGCCATTGCGCGTGCCCAGCAGAAACACAAGAATCAGGGCCACTGGGACCAGTGTTGCGACGCGCAGGCGGGCCATTCCGAAGCGCAACACTACCACAAGAATAGCGAACGTGACTGCCCCACCATCCATCAGCGCGGCGGCGATGACGCGCGTCGGGGGCCATTGGTGCGGATGGATCAGAATCATCGGAAGCATCAAGGTTACAGCGACCAGTCCGCCGACGACGATGGAATGAATCGTCAGCAGCGGCATCTTCAGACCGCGTTTTCGGATGCGATTCAGATAGTCGCCGCACAAAATGGTAATCGGCGGCACCGCTGGCAGAATGTATCCAGGAAGCTTCGATTGGGAGAAGCTGAAAAAAATGATCGGGAAGGCGGCCCACAAGACAAGAAATTCAGGAAATGCGTCCCCAGCCCTGGGATTTCCGATATAACGGTCCGGATTGCGACGGACCTTCCATTCGTCAATCGAATTGCTTACGGCATCCCAGCAAGCGGCCCATGCCAGCGCAAGCCACGGGAGCAACGCCAGCGCCATAATCGCAATGTAGTACCAGACCGCTTGCTCATGCCGAAAGCGGTCTGTGGCAAAGCGCTCCAGATTGTGTTCCCAGAAAAACACCCGCAAGAACTGTGGGTTTCGATGCTGAACAGCAATAAACCATGGCAAGACCATGGCCAGATACAGCACAATTCCTGGCATCCAGATGGTCCTGCGCAGCAAAGACCACTCCTTGCGCAGTGCCGCAAATAAAAAAATAATAGAGAATGCCATTACCGGTGCGACTGGGCCTTTGGCGAGCGTGGCAGCGCCGCCGAAAAAATAGAGATCGAACAACCAGAATTTTTTGTCGGTTTCATACCAGGCATACCAACCCAGCATGCCAATGCAGAAAGGCGCGGCCAGTTGCATGTCTGTGGAGGCACCGCGGGCGAACCCAATGATTCCGGCGCAAGATACTGTGATCAACGCAGCATCCAATTGCCCGCCTGGCCGAAACCGGCGCATGTGCAGGTAAATCAGAACGATCAAAATGAACGCAAATTCAGCCGAAGGCAGTCGGGCCGACCAGTCATGGACTCCAAAATCCTTGAAGGAGAACATGGCCCGCCAATAGTAGAGCGCGGGCTTTTCCAGCCACGGCTTGCCATACAGCATTGGGGTTATGAAGTCATGCCGGGCCAGCATTTCCCGGGCGATTTGCGCGTAGCGCGGCTCATCCGCGCCCACCAAGCCAATCACCGATCCTCCCAGATAGGGAACCAGTCCGTATCCAAGAAAGAAGGTCGTGAAGCCCACTAGCGTAGCAAACTCGGCCACCGTCGCGGTGGTGAGTTTCTGCCAGAAGCTTCCGCCCGGCAGGTATTGCCTCCAATTGTCGCTTCGGTTTGCGATCACTTCGTCCTGAGTGGTAAGCTCCGCATCGATACAGCGAAGACCTTACCCAGCCTATCAAAAGCTGCGATGAATGACGATGGAAAGCGAAAATGCGCGAAAGGAACGATGTTTCATTTTGCGGCAATGCACGAACGATCGACCCAAGGTATCTTTTTAGCTGACAGGATATTTGATATGGGAATCTCCAGGCGCCGAATGTTGGAAAGTATCGTAGCCAGCGCTGCGCTGGCTACAAGTGGGCCGGCATTGTGGTCTGCGAGTGGTCCGCCTATCCTGCGGCGGGGAAGAATTCAGCAGTCCGTGTGCCGGTGGTGCTATCCGAAGATCAATCTGGACGATCTCGCTGCGTACGCAGCGCACATTGGGCTCAAAGGAATCGATCTCCTCAATCCTGACGAGTATGAAGTTCCACGACGCTATGGATTGATCTGCACCATGGGTTACGCCGATGGAGGCGAGATCGCTCGCGGTCTCAATCGCGTTGAAAATCACGCTCAAATTGAAAGTGGATTTCGGCGGAACATTCCTCTCGCGGCCAAAGCCGGCGTACCGAATGTCATCACATTCTCCGGCAATCGTGCCGGGCTTTCCGACGCGGAAGGCGCGAAGAATACGGTGCTTGGGTTAAATCGAGTGAAGAAAATTGCCGAGGACCACGGCGTCACCATCTGCATGGAGCTATTGAATAGCAAGGTCAACCATAAGGAGTACATGTGCGACCACACAGCCTGGGGAGTAGAAGTGATGCAAGAGGTGAACTCACCCAATGTCAAACTGCTCTACGACATTTACCACATGCAGATTATGGAAGGCGATTTAATCGATACCATCCAGCAGAACATTCAATGGCTCGGCCATTTCCACACCGGCGGCGTTCCTGGGCGCCACGAACTCAACGATCAGCAGGAAGTGCAGTGGGACGGCGTGATGCGCGGCCTGGTAGCGGCCAATTTTCATGGTTATGTGGCCCATGAGTTTGTGCCCGCCGGCGATCCATACGCGGGACTCCTGCAGGCGGCCAATCTCTGCGATGTGTAGCCGCGTATCTCATCAGACGTCCGACCTGTTATGTCTCTCCGGCTATAGCAAGCAGATGAAGGTGCTGGCGCACCGCGTCCAGAATGCGCTCGGTTGCCGTTGCGATGGGGCCATCCAGTGTGCAGCCGCTGGCGTTTTCATGGCCGCCGCCGCCAAATTGTTCCGCAACATGGGTCACCCGGACCGTGCTCTTGCTGCGCAAGCTGACCCGTATGTGCTGGTCCGCCATCTCCCGCAGAAACACCGCGATCTCGACTCCTGAAATCCCGATTGCATAGTTGACGATGCCGAGGGCGTCTTCGTCACTCGCTCCCAGTCGAACCATGTCGTCATGCGTGACCCACAGCCATGCCACACTGCCATCGCGCTGCAATGTCGTCAGCGCCACTCCGAGAAGTTGCATTTTGGAGAGTGGATTGCTGAAGTAGAGGTCCTCTGCAATGCGCGCAGGGTTGGCGCCAAGCTCAACCAAACCCTTGGCGAGGGCGAATGTACTGGCACTGGTGCCTTCATAGCAAAACGAGCCGGTATCGCTCAACAAAGCGGTGTAGAGACAGGTTGCCATCGCAGGCGTCACCGCCACCTTGGCAGCGTCTGCCAGCCGATAGACCATCTCCGCGACCGCGCTTGCCTTGGTATCGATCCAGTTCACGCTGGCAAAGGGGTTGCCGCTGGTATGGTGATCGATGTTGATCAGAAATTTATCTTCCAGGCCTTGGAGCCGTGACCTTCCGACGCTGTCGCACTCCAGCAAAACTACAGCGTCAGGCTCAAAACCAGCCGCCAGGCCTGCGACGCCGCGGATCTGATCCGCAGAGGGAAGGGTCCTGTAGATGACCGGGACCGGATCATAGAGCAGCATCTCCGCATGCTTGCCCATCGCGTTCAACGTCATCCATAACGCCAGCAGGGAACCCACCGCGTCGCCATCGGGGCGACAGTGCGATGTCAGCAAAAATCGGTGCCGCTTTTGGATCGCATCCAATACGGCTGCGATGGGCTGACTCGGTATGTCCCGCGCTTGCGTCTCGATGCGGCCGCCATTTTCAGTCGGACTCGCCGGCGTTCGCTGCTCGGTCATGGTGCGTTTTTTCATTCTTATTTTGGCTCACTCGATGAAGGCTTCACAATAGTGGCGGCCTGAGCGCTTTCATGTTGCAATCTTTCTTTTTGGCGATTGCGTCGCTCCACTCTTCCCAGCAACTCGTCGATTCTTGCCCGCACCGGTTCTGAGTGGTCGACCTGAAAAAACAGCTCCGGTATATGGCGAACGCCCATCCGCTGCAGCAACTGATGGCGAATGTAACCGCGAGCTGCCTCCAGCCCGGCCAACATGTCTTCCTCGTCCTTCGCGTCTCCCTCCACGGCCACGTAGATACGCGCGGATTTTCCCCCGGGAGCCAGCACAACCTCGCTCACATAGCCGAAGTTGATCCGAGGATCGCTTAGCTGACCTTCCAGCATGGCGCTGATTTCTTCGCGCAATGTCTCCGCAACGCGATTTTGGTGATAGGTGCGTCCGCGTTGTTCTGGCATGATCTCACCTCTCTCGATTCCATTGGATCAAACGGCTGCCGCAACAATCATGCAAACGAATGAGGATATCAAACTTGTGCCACAACCACCCAACGCACATATTTCTACTCTTCAGGAAAGAACTCCACAAAGCTGTCGCTGACCTGCGCCCCGTGGGTTTCCGCAATGCGGGTAGAGGCCTCTTCGACTTGCTGCATTTGTCTGCGAAGATAGTCCCTGGAATTTGAGATGGCCGCTATTCCTACGGTGGCGCGCTGCCAGACAACAACTTCGTCCAGCTCCGCCACCGACACATTGAAGCCGTGGCGTAGAGAATCCTTCATGCTTCTGACGCACTGCCGCCGATCTTTCAGCGACCGCGCATATTCCAGTCTCAACTCCAGCGTGAGGACGGCGAGGTGCATGAAAAATGATACGGCGTCCGGCACATCGACGGCGAACGTTCAGTGGGCGCTATTCATCCAGACTGTGAAGTTGCCCCAGGTTCGTGAAGCGCAGACTATGGTCGAAGCTGGTGTTTCGAAAGTTCTTCTTATTCCCTGCAGCCGATCTAGACCGTGGGGCCGTCCGCTACGCGTTCTTCGTGCGCGGGGATGGCTTGGTCTACAGCATTTGGCTGGTGGTTGACCAGATCACGCAAATCCTTGCTGGGCTTGAAGTAGGGGACCCGTTTGGACGGAACTTCGACGCGCGCGCCGGTCTTTGGATTGCGGCCAATTCGAGGATTGCGCTGCCGCGTGCGGAAGCTGCCGAATCCGCGGATTTCGATCTTATCTCCGGAGCGCAAAGCTGCCACGACGGAATCAAAGATGGTTTCGATGATCGTCTCCGCGTCAGTGCGCGTCAGATCTCCCAGTCGCATTACGTCCACTACAAGATCGGCTTTGGTCATGAACAGGCCCTTTCTCTTTCAGAGTATAGGATGCGTGCTGGGGTTTGCGCATCGATAGTTCAACAACTTATTGCCACAGAAAATAAAATCCGGGGCTTTTCTCCAGCAGGGACTGCAATTCCTCCGGATTGGGGAAAGCCAGCTTGGAGTCAGCCCCAAGCATCAGATCAAGCAGGCCGGGATGGGGTTCGTGTGGGCGAACGATCACCGGCTCTCCTTTTATACCCACGGCGCGAGCTGTGTCCAGTAGCGCCTCGCGAAAGCCGCCAT
>JAJZDO010000280.1 GCA_021805955.1 Acidobacteriota bacterium | reverse complement strand
TGCTTCGCTGGCCCAGACGACGATAGAGAATCGCCAGGTTGTAGTGTGCCGCCAGATCGTCCGGATCGACGGTTTGCAGCTTCTGATAGACATCCTCCGCTTTCACATACTCGTGTTTCTGGTAGTAGCTGAATCCCAGGTCGCGCAAAGCGTTGCGGGAGCGCGGGTACTTTGCAAGCACCGCGTTGAGATCGACAATGGCCTGATTCACCTGGCCCGCGTTTCTCTCCACCGATGCGCGATAGTACAGCGCGCGCGCGTCGCCCGGCATCAGCGCCAGCGCCTTGGCCAGGTTGGGACGCGCGTCGTCATATTTTTCCCACAGAATCTCGACGACAGCCATATTCGTGTAGGCATCGCCATAGTTTGGACGCAGAGCGGCGACGCGTTCAAACGCGTGAACGGATGCGGCATATTGCTGAGCGTCGAGCAGCGCGATGCCGTAGTTGTTCCAGCGCATCCACTCCGGATTTTCATCCGCCTGTGGTGCGACGGGATTGTTCTTCCCGACGACGAAGCTGCGTGTCTGCGAAGCCATCTCGATCACCGGCTCGGGATAATGCTGCTTGTTCATTGCGAAGTCGATGAAGTGCTGGTTAAAGCGGCGATAGCGGACAGATGCGGTGATCTGGACCGGGCCTTTGACATCCGCGGGCAGCCGGAAACGATAGCGCACAAGCTGGCTGCGGCCGGACTGAATGGTGTTGTTGTAGGCCAGCACGCGATTGTGCCAGATCTGATGCAGGTCGTTGAACTGGCCCTGCTTGTTGATGATGCGATTGGTGAAGGAGTGGGCGGTGATGTCCAGGTTGCCATCCGGTTGCAGATATCCGCTTTCGACCAGCGTCTTTCCTGCGCCATCCTTGACCACGAAGTCCACCCAGGCTTCGTAGAAATCTCTCTGCTCGGGAACAAAGGAGTGGCCTGTCCCTTTGTTCTGAATGACGACGTCGGCCACCAGCGACTCACCGCCAGCGATCGAAAAACTGGTCAATCCAAGCGGTGCCACCAGTACGGAGTCGTTTTTGGTTGCTCCGGCGTTTTCAATCTCCAGCGCGAACAGGTCCACATTGAAGACACCTGCGCGGAGAAATGCCGCGGTCTTTTCGGCCTGCTCGGAGAATTTGTAGTACTGCGGAATGAGGGTGTTGCCACCGAGCCAGCGATGGCTGGCCAGCATGCCCTGGGTGCCGCCGTAGTCGGAGGCTCCGGCAGGCAGCGGCTCGCTCTTCATGTGGCAGGTCTGGCAGGTGGAGACCGTATCTTTGCGATAGAAGGGCAGCGGCGATTCTTTTGCGAAGCTGGTGTTCTGCCACTCGTCGTAAACAGTGAACGCACGCAGCCATTTGTAGTCGTCCAGCGCCTTGGGGATCGCCGCTTTGTGGCACGCTGCGCAGAACTCCGAGGTGTGCAGCAGGGGCCGCATCACGGCCTTGCTGTGCCGGTCCAGATGCGCCAGGATTTCACTGTCCGGCACAGGAGTTGTGATGGGTTTTCCGTCCGCATCCACCATCACGGCCGGAATGCCCATGACCCAGCTACCGGTGCCCATCGTCGTCGTGGATGTGATCGCGTGGCAGGTCATGCAGGTAACGCCCTCGTTAGCAAACGGGCGCTTGCGCGGCATGCCTTGGGAGAGATCGCCGGAGAGCAGTGCAATGGGGTTGTGACAGCCCTCGCAGTGCCGTGAATACTGCACGCCTTTTTCATCGATCAGCATATTCACGTTGCGCAGATACCACGGCGCGCGGAAGCTGTTGCCGTGCGCCGACTGTCGCCACTGGTGATAGCTTTCCTTGTGGCAATGGCCGCAGTATTCGGCTGTCAGGAAGCTTTTTGGGCTGTAAAACTGCCCGTTGATGCTGGTCGCATTCGAGGGCAGAAACGGATGGTCTTTGCCGAATGCGTAGTTATAGCGCCCTGCGACGTGCTGGTCATACTCGGTGGGCGGGACGACCGCCCATGGCGCAACCGCAGGCTGGCCCGGAGCGTACGGAGCACTGCCGAAGACACCCTGCTCTTCGGTATCGGGCGCGTTTGGATCGGGCGCTGGTTGTTGCGTCTGCGTAGTGCTGGAGGTATTTTGCGCCTTGTTCTTCGGTTTTGAGGCCGCGCGAACCGTCTTCGATCCCGCTGCCGCAATGACTCCTGCCGCGACGAGGCTGGCCAGCAGGAACGCGCTGAATCTGCGCATCCACCGATGCTGGCGATCGGTGCGTTGCAAGGCGCAGGTCCGTTGCACCTGAAATGAAAACATGGCCGACCTCCGGGGAAGAAACCACACAAACAGACGACTTGTGGTCGATTACCAGCGAAGAGTAGCAGGAGTGCTCCTACCCTTGTCTTCCACCGAAGGTTGTAGCTCCAACGTACTTTGCACCTGTTCCCGCAAGATGTCCATTTTTCGGGATGTGGGATGTTTGGAGCGAGGGTTTTACCGGAGGGTAGCGCATCAAACGGGGAACCTTTTACGATGAGATGCGAAAAGGTGCGGCTGAAATGGGATTCCGCCAAAGTCCTGCCGTCACCGGGGAACTCGAACTGATAGGGTAAACGAGGCGGTCGAAGAGAGCGCTGGTTGCGATTGAATCTATGATGGCCATCTATTTTCCAATCCTGATTTTGTTCGTTGCCGCGCTTGGTTTTGCGCTTGCGCCGCTGATGCTGGCGCGCTTGTGGGCGGTCTGGATTTCACCCGCTAAGCCAAATCCAACGAAGAACGCAATTTACGAGTGCGGTCTGGTCTCCAGAGGCGATGCCTGGGTGCAATTTCGCTCTGGCTACTACCTTTACGCGATCATTTTTCTCATTTTTGATGTGGAAGCCGTTTTTCTGCTTCCTTTCGCCGTCGCCTTCACGGGACTGGGCGCGGGAGCATGTCTGGCCATGTTGGTCTTTGTTTTATTGCTGGCAGAGGGGCTTGCCTGGGCCTGGGCCAAGGGAGTGCTGAACTGGGCATGAGCATGCGAAAGCAAATTCCGCGCAGGCTTCATGGCCCCAGAAACGGATTGGCAGGACTGTGCAGAGGAGTGATCCATGGCTGTTGAGCCAGATCTGAAAATTGAGCTGGGCAAGCAGGGTGTCTTCGTCACAACTCTCAATGAGTTGTACAACTGGGGTCGTCGCAACTCGGTCTGGCCCATGCAGTTTGGCCTTGCCTGCTGCGCGATTGAGATGATTGCCACGACGATGGCGCGCTATGACCTGGCCCGCTTTGGCGCCGAGGTCTTTCGGCCTTCGCCGCGCCAGGCCGACCTGATGATTATCTCCGGGACCGTGACTAAAAAAATGGCTCCGCAGGTGGTGCGGCTTTATAACCAGATGGCAGAGCCTCGTTACGTCATTGCAATGGGCGCGTGCGCAATCTCCGGCGGACCGTTCAAGCAGGGCTACAACGTGTTGAAGGGCATCGATCGCTATATCCCCGTGGATGTGCATATTCCCGGTTGCCCGCCGCGTCCGGAGGCATTGATTCATGCCTTTATGACGCTCCAGAAAAAGATTGAAGCCCAGCCGCTGACCGGGGACGCTCGCCCGCGCCATCTGGATGCAAACGCGCAAGGCGAGTTTCCTGTCCCGGTGCCGGCGGCTCATGATCTGGAACCTCCCGTGAACCGGCTCGTCTGGCCACTGCCCGCGACTGCCGCAAACACCGGAGAATCCGCATGAAAAGCACGGAGCAGGTTCTGGCGGAGTTGCAGTCCGCGTTTCCGGGAGCAGGCGTGACTCTGCTCGTCAATCCGTCCCCGTCGGCGCAGCATTCACTGCTGTTGGCCGCTGCGGATGCGCTTCCGGTGGCGGCCTATCTGCGTGATCAGCTTGGCTACGATTACTGCTCCAATGTGACCGGTGTGGACTGGCTGGACAAAGAGACGATCGAAAAAGTGAAGACGACGCGCACCGTGGCGAAACAGGTCGATGGCGTCGAGCTGAGCGTGGAAGAAACAGTCGAAGAGACCGTCAAGCGCGTGGAGCCGGGCTATCTGGAAGCGGTCTATCACCTGTATTCGATGAAGCACGGACCCTCGGATCCGCATCCTCCGCTGGTGCTGCGCATGCGCACGGCCAATCGCACAGACTCTGTAGAACTGCCATCGTTGACGCCCGTCTGGCGCTCGGCGGAGTTTCAGGAGCGGGAGATTTTCGATCTCTACGGGATCGTCTTCAAGGGTCACCGCGATCTGCGCCGACTGCTGATGTATGCCTTCCGCGAGCG
>JAJZDO010000427.1 GCA_021805955.1 Acidobacteriota bacterium | reverse complement strand
CTTCAGCCTGTTCTTGTTCTTGTTCTTGCTTTTCTTGTTGTCATTCCCGAAGGGAATCTGCTTTTGCCGTTGCTTCTGCCGTTGCTTCTGCCCTTGCCCTTGCTTCTCTTGTTGGCCTTCCCGAAGGGAATCTGCCGTTGCTTCTTACCCTCTCACCCCAAAGCCAAATCGCGTCTCCTCAGAAGCTGCCCCACGCCCGCGAAATGTAATCCGACATCGACATCCCCACCAGCGCCAGAAACGTGAACAGGCCCGCGAAGACCGTCAGCTTCATCAGCTTGCTGCTGTACTTGATGTGCATGAAAAACAGCACCACCAGCGTCGCCTTGAAGACGGCGATCCCCAGCGCCACCACCGCGTTCCAAGGTCCCAGCTCCAGATACGAAGCCGCAACCGTCAGTGCCGTACAAATCAGCAGCGTCGCCGCAATCAGTACATAAATCTTCGGGCTGACAATATGCGGCTCTTCGCCGTGGTGTGTTTCCAATTCGGACATCGCTTTTCTCCGTTGTTCAGTTTCTTCTTCTTTGATCCCATGGTCACTGATGCCGACTGATCAGATACAGCAGCGGGAACAGAAAGATCCACACAATATCGACAAAGTGCCAATACAGCCCAAAATTCTCGATGAACGCGATATTCCCATTGTCATACGCGCCGCGCATCGCCTTCACCAGCATGAACACCAGCAGTCCCATGCCGATAATCATGTGCAGCGCATGCATGCCCGTCATCGCAAAGTACAGGCTGAAGTAAATCTCCGTATGCTGCGCCATATCCAGCGGCAAACCCGGTTCCACCGGCTGTCCCGGCTCCGCCTTCGGATGCACAAAGGTCATCGCGTCGAAGCGCAATCCCGGCACATGGTGCTGCACCCACTTCTCGTGATACTCCACGCTCTTGATCCCCAGAAACGCCAGTCCAAGGATCAGCGTCAGGATGATCGACAGAATCAGCCCTCCGCGCTTCCGCGTCTCCGCGCACCACACCCCCATCGCCATCGTAAAGCTGGAGGTAATCAGCACCGCAGTATTCGTCGTCCCCAGCACAATCGAAAGCGTATGCGAACCCGCCACAAACGCCGGATAGTACCAGTTCCGATAGATCAGGTATGCCGTAAACATCCCGCCGAAGAACATGATCTCCGTCAGCAGGAACAGCCACATCCCAAAGCTGGCTGACTCCTTCTGCTGCTCCATCGACACAAAATGGTGCCGCTGATACGCAGGATGTTCGTGATGTTCGCCTTCGTGAACCACTGCCATCGGGCTATCCAACTTGCGTTACCTCGTGTTCTTTCTGGCGCTCCAGCCACTCGTAGTCATACGCGTCCTGGGTCACCACAGGAATCTCGACAAAATTCTCCGTCAGCGGCGGCGATTGAATCTGCCACTCCAGCCCCGTCGCCTGCCACGGATTCGCCCCGGCAATCTTCCCATACTTCAGGCTCCACACCAGATAGATCATCGGCAGCAGATACCCGACTCCCAGAATCGTCGCGCCCGCCGTCGAGAAGACGTTCAACACCTGAAACTCCGGCGGATACGCCGCATACCGCCGCGGCATCCCCAGCATCCCCAGCAGAAACTGCGGGAAAAAGGTGAAGTTGAAGCCGATAAACGTCACCACCGCCGCCAACTGCGAGATCTTCTCCGGATACATCCGGCCCGTCATCTTCGGCCACCAGAAATGGATGCCCGCCAGGAACGCCATCAGCATCCCGCCCACCATCACAAAGTGAAAGTGCGCCACGATGAAGTACGTCTCCGTCAGGTGAATATCCGTTCCGGAGGCGCCCAGAAAGACGCCCGTCAAGCCGCCAATCGTGAACAGGCCCATGAAACCGAACGCGTACAGCATCGGTGTCTCAAAGGTGATCGATCCCTTGTACAGCGTGAACGCCCAGTTGAAGATCTTGATCGACGACGGCACCGCCACCAGCATCGTCAACAGGCTGAAGACCAGCGTCGAGTAGTTCGAAACACCCATGATGAACATGTGGTGCTCCCACACAAAGAACCCGAAGACCGCAATCGCCACCGACGAAAACGCCACCGCCGAGTACCCAAAGACGCGCTTGCGTGAAAACGTCGAGATCACCTCGCTGATCACGCCCATCCCCGGCAGGATCATGATATACACCGCCGGATGCGAGTAGAACCAGAACAGATGCTGAAACAGAATCGGATCCCCGCCCTTTGTCGGGTCAAAGACGCCAATCCCGATCGTCCGCTCCAGCAGCACCAGCACAATCGCAATCGCCAGCACCGGCGTCCCCAGCACCATCAGGATCGACGCCGCATAGTGCGACCACACAAACAGCGGCAGCTTGAACCACGTCATCCCCGGCGCGCGCATCCGGTGAATCGTCACAATGAAGTTCAACCCCGTGAAGATCGACGAGAACCCGGCCACAAAGATCGCCAGCCCCGTCGTCACCACATTCGTATTCACATAGTGCGTCGAGAGCGGCGTCGTAAACGTCCAGCCCGTATCCACGCCCCCGTTGATCATCGCCCACAGCGTCAGGCTCCCACCCGCCAGATACAGATACCAGCTCAGCAGGTTGATCTTCGGAAACGCCAGGTCCTTCGCGCCAACCATGATCGGAATCAGGAAGTTCCCCAGCGTCGCCGGCACGCTCGGCACCAGGAACAGGAAGATCATGATGATCCCGTGCATCGAAAACACCTTGTTATAGGTGTCCGTCGCCATCAGGTCGCTCTGCGGCGTCAGCAGCTCCAGGCGAATCAACCCCGCCAGCGCGCCGCCGATGAAGAAGAAAAACGTGATCGAGATCAGGTACAGCATCGCGATCCGTTTATGGTCGCCCGTCAGCAGCCAGCTCAGAATCCCGTTCTCGTTCGTCAGGTAATTCCGCTTGGGTATCCGGGCCGTCGTCTGGTCTGGAAGACTCACGATACTACTCATGGCTCACCTTCCCGTTGCTTCCCGCCGGCGCCGCTGCGGTTGCAGCGGGTGCCAGCTCCGTGGTTGTTGTCGTCTGCTGAATCCGGTAGTTCGTATCCAGATTCTTGATGTACTCCACCAGCGAGAACAGACCCTCCTCGCTCACCTGGCCCTCATAGGTCGGCATGATCGGAGCATACCCCTGCGTGATATGCGCCGATGGATTCAGAATCGCCTGCCGCAGATACTCGTCGTCCACCGTCACCTTCTGCCCGTTGGTCAGCGTCAGCGTCGAGCCGTACACGCCCGCCAGGCTCGGTCCGCGCGCCCCGGGTGTCCCGTTGTGGCAAGCCGTGCAGCTCAGGCTCGCAAACAACCGCTCCCCGTTCTGCGCCAGCGATACCCCGCTCGTCGAGCTGGCCAGCCACTTCTTGTAATCGTCCTGGCTCATCACCACAATCTGCCCGATCATCGCCGAGTGCGCCGTACCGCAATACTGGCTGCAGAACAGGTGATACGTCCCCTCCTGCGTCGCCTCAAACCACACCGTCGTATAACGGCCCGGAATCGCCTCCCGCTTCACGCGGAACGCCGGCATCGAAAAGCTGTGAAAGACATCCTGCGAGATCAGCGTCAGGTCCACAGGCTGGTTCACCGGCACATGCAGGCTGTTGATCTCGTGCTGCCCGCCCGGATGCTCCGCCTTCCACATCCACTGCTTGCCCACCACATACACCTGCATCGCATTCGGCGGCGGCGTATAGATCCGGAAGTACAGCACCGATCCCCACACGAACATCACCAGGAACAGGCCCAGCGGAATGATCGTCCAGGTCGCCTCCAGCAGCGTCGAGCCTTCAATCTGCGTCGCCACAGGGTTTCGTTCCCGCCGATACAGAATCGAGAACGTCACCACCAGCAGGATCACCAGCGTCAATCCCACCAGACTCACCAGCGTCATGAACAGAAGAAGCGCATCCACCTGCGGCGCCACCTTCGACGCCTCCGGCGGAATCACCGCGAAGTTCGTCAGCCACTTCACCAAAAACTGCCAGATTACTGGACTAATGTGATCCATTCCCTTTTCCATTCATCTCAGATTCCGGCTCTTGCTCCGGCTCAACCGTTCTCATCGCTGCCCCGCAACCCGGCAGACCCCTTCAAACCTTTTTGCCGCTCCCCAGATCCTTCTTGAATCCCATCAGCATGAACCCGCCCAGCAGCAGCACCGTCAACGCTCCGGCAATCTGCACAATCCGCGCAATGATCAGACTGTGCGTATTCGTCGTCGGATCGTAGTGGTAGCAGTGGATGTG
>JAJZDO010000164.1 GCA_021805955.1 Acidobacteriota bacterium | reverse complement strand
CCAGTAGAGAACGTAGCCCGTCGGGCCAGCTTCATAGCAGGCACGCAGTTGATCCACCGCGCCCAGCTTCTTTACCATCTTGCGTATCGACTCCATACGGTTGGGGATGGTTCCCAGGCTGCGCACCGCGCCATCCGGCTCGGCAATCGCAACGGCTATCGTTTCGGCATGGACATCCAATCCCGAAAGTCGTACCTTTTCCTTCATGACCGGTTCCTCTCCGCTTGTGGCTCTGAACTGTGGTTGCTTCTTGGCTCACTGCTTAACCCACGGCCAGCGCATTGGGCCGGTCACTCCATTTTGACTAGAAAACAGCGCGTTGGAATTCTTGGTCGGTCGCCCGGCGCTTGGCGCATCGGATATTGAATTTTACTCGCGCACTCTCGCGAACGCGTAAGGGCCCTCGGGGATCACGGCGACACGTGCGTTCTCAGGCAGTCCGCTCAACAGATTCGCAATGGCCGTCTCCGCGCTGGAGAAACTGTGCGGTCCCAATGCGCCCATATCCTTACTTGTTAGTCCTGGCGTGTAGAACAATATAGTGTGCTTGCGAGCCACGAGCGCAAACTTCTCCAACTGCCATTGGTCGACCTCGACCGGCGCTTCTTCGATTCGGTCCAGAAAGCCCTGGGGTCCCGAATATGCGCGCAGCATCGCAGCAAACTCCGGAGAGCCGACGCCCTCGGCGCACTCACTGAGGATAAGAATTTTTCCGCCGGGCTTCAGGATGTGCTGCACGGCGGTCACTCCTTTGATGGTCTGGTAGAAAGTCAGATCCAGTGGATATCCAGCAGCCGTCGTAATCACGGCATCGACATACTCCGGCAGGTACTCGATCGACGAGTTCTGCAGAAATTCCACCCCGGCGGCATGGGCTGCCACTGGGTTCCCGGCGAAGACCCCGGAGATCTCACGTGTCCGGGTCAGCGTCACATCGAGGATGAAATCGTGACGCGCCATGCTCGCGATCTCCAATAACTCCGTATGCAGCGGATTCTCGCGGATCGATCCTTCCGTTGCTTTGCTCTCCCGCATAAATCGTGGCGAATGCAGGACCTTGATGGTCTCCTGCGCCGCCAGTCCGGGAGCAACCAATTTGCGCCCGCCAGAAAATCCAAGCATCAAGTGCTGTTCAATGAATCCAAGGGTGATGTGCAGGTCCGCTGCCATAAATCGTTCATCGATATAGACCGGCGTGCATTGCTTCGTCGCCCCTAAAAAGCGGTGGCGTTCCAGGTCCCTCGCATCGTGATTGACGATCTTGTAGGTTGCCGCAATCGTCGGTCCCAGGATGGTCCGCAGCTCCTCTTCCGTCGCGGCGCGGTGGAGTCCAGTTGCAATGCAGAGCGTCACATTCTCCGGTGCAATGCCAGCTCGATGCAGTCGGTCCAGCAGCGGAGGTAACGTGACGGAGTTCGGTGCCGGCCGCGTAATATCGCAGACCGAGATGGCAGCGCTTCTTTTTCCGGCCGCAAGCTCCATCAGCGGCAGGCATCCGAGGGGGGCATCGAGGGCCGCGTCTAAGGCTCGCCGTATATCCGTCACCGGCGATGCGGAGCGTGCCTTCAAAACTTCGTAATGCGGTCCGTCCGGCAGCATGAGAATCAAGCCTTGTTTGCCGAATGCTACGGCCAGCTTCATTGGCTCTTCTCCAAATGTGTGCGCAGTCCCTGCGCCTTGCTCTCTATTCGCAACACTTCATGCTCCATTATTTTGAGCACTCCGCAGCGTCAGTAGAGTCAGCTCCGGACGACAGTCGAAACGAAATGGCACTCCGACAGCACCGATGCCGCGGTTCACATATAGTTGTAAACCGTTCTCCAGATGAAAGAGCCCCTCTACATATTTGCGGCCCAGCGGTGGAGTGTACATTGCGCCCACAAAAGGCAGCCGCACCTGGCCGCCATGCGTGTGCCCAGAAAGCATCAGATCGACACCGCCGCGCTGTATCACATCATCGGCATAGTCGGGCTCGTGCGCCAGCAGAATCACCGGCTCGTTCGCCGTCTGCAATCCGTGCGGCGCGGCCAGGTGCAGGTCCGGGTCGCTCTTGCCGATATCTTTCACACCGGCGATCCACAGCCGCGCACCCTCCCGCTCAAAGGGCACATGCGCGTTTGCCAGTACCGGCAGCCCATGCGTTTCCAGCGCATCGGTAACGATGGCGGGGCCCACGGTGGCGTCGTGATTGCCCAGCACGCACCATCGCTGCGAGCAATGGATACCGGCGAGGATCTCCGCGCAACGATAGCTGCTCTCCGCGCCGAATGTCGACGGCATTGGTCCTTCGCTCACATAATCGCCCGTGATCAGAACCAGGTCCGGCGCCAGACGGTTCACCTGATCCACCACCTGCCGGACAAAAAACGGCTCGGTGTACTGCTCGTAGTGAAAGTCGGAGAGTTGGGCGATGCGCAGCCCGTCGAGGGCTGGGGATAGTCGCGCGAGCTCGACCGTGCGATGCGTGATTTCAAGATGATGGCGTTCGTATTCGCTGGAATACGCCAGTACACCGGCAGCTCCCAGGCCGGAAAGCTGAAGAAATCGTCGTCTTGTGATGCGGGGTTGGGAATTATCAGGCACTGACCATAGAATAAAGCATCGCGAACAGTAACATGCTGCACAAATGACGGTGCTAAGTCGTACTCTCTTTTACAATCGATCCATGTCGTACGCTCAAGCGGTGGAGAGTTTGTATGCACGGGGGCACGAACTAGCTCACGCAGCTGCTGGAGTTGCGGACATACCCCACCGTAAATTCAATTTGGCACAGATGCGTAGTCTCATGGCCGCGCTGGGCCAGCCGGAGACGCGATTTCCCAGCGTCCTCGTTGCCGGTACCAACGGCAAAGGTTCCACGTCGGCCATGCTGGCGAGTATCCTTCGGGTTGCCGGCTATCGCGCTGGGCTCTACACCTCTCCACACCTTTCGCGCATCAATGAACGCGTCCAGATCAACGGCACGACCATCTCGGACGATGATTTTGCCCGCCTCTATTTCCGCGTGGACGAAACCGGAGCCCAACTGGTGCGCCAAGGCAGCCTACCGCAACATCCCAGCTTTTTTGAAACGATGACGGCTGTCGCCTTCCTCTATTTTGCCGAGCATGGGATTGATCTCGCAGTGCTCGAGGTGGGCATGGGTGGACGCCTCGACGCCACCAATATTGTTGAACCTCTGGTTTCCGTCATTACCGATATTTCCTTGGATCACACCGAATGGCTGGGCACTACCATCGACGCCATTGCGCGCGAAAAAGCAGGAATTCTGCGGAAAAACGGCGTGCTCGTCATATTACCGCAGCACCCGGACGCCAATCGTGCGATTGGGGAAGTCGCGGTAGCCCTCGGAGTCAAAGCCACCAGCGCCGTCCCCTACATGCCGCCCGGCCGCTCTGCCGGGGAAGATCCAGTCGGGCCCTATTCTGTGACCATCGCTGGAGAATCCGTGGAACTGTTGCCGGGACTGGTCGGAACACACCAACATCGCAATGCGGCACTGGCTGTGGCTGCAGCCTGTGAATTATGCAACAATAACAGTTACAATATCAGGGCGTCGCATATCGCTGAAGGAATTCGTAGCGCGCGCTGGCCCGGCCGCCTCGAGCTTTTCTCCAAAACCGATGCGCATCCCGCAGTCCTGCTCGACGTGGCACACAACCCTGCCGGAGCTTGGACGCTGCGCTCGGCGCTAAGCAACTGGGCCGCCGTGGCACGTACACCGCGAACCCTGCTCTTCGGCTGCTTACGAGACAAGGCATTCGAGGAAATGGCGCAAATCCTCTTTCCAGTCTTTGATCGTGTCATCCTGACAACGGTCCATTCGCCGCGAACAGCCGCTTTGCAGAGTCTAGAAACTGTAGCTCGATCGCTTGGAGTGGAGCCCGAAAGCGTGACTTCGCCGTCTGCAGGTATGGAACTGGCGCAACGTCAAACTCCGCCGGACGGCCTGATCGTCTGTGCCGGTTCTGTATATCTTATCGGCGCACTGCGGGAGTCTCTCCTGACCCAGCGAGGCAAGGGGTAGAGAATGTCAACAATGCCGGAAGATGTTGAGCCGATCCCGCATCCGCCGGTGAAGGATGGAGAACCGGACGTCCACTCCTCGGAGGTTCGGGACTCCGCGCTATTGTCGGCTCCCCCCCCCCTGGAATGTCACAGTCAATTTTTTCGTTGGCTGACCTATCTCGTTTTGGTGCCGTTATTTTTGCTGGCCCGGCCGCCTCG
>JAJZDO010000720.1 GCA_021805955.1 Acidobacteriota bacterium | reverse complement strand
TGGTGCCTTCCTCAGATAAAGTCGAACATATGATTCTAGACCTGTGCGGCTTTGCGATCATGTGGGCTCGATCACACAGGCAAGACAGTTCCGCGAATACATGGCACTGTCGTTGAGGCGTTCGGATCATGTGCGCCGGTACGGAATGTCTGAGTCAACGATATCGACATCTTTGATACCGCACTTATCCAAGCAATCCTCTGCAAACTTGCGGGTCTTTTTATGGTTTTCGTGGAGAGCTGCAGGGCCAATAATAATTTTTTTGAGAACGCGTGGCCCAGCGCACTTCCAGTCGAATTCCCGGTATTTGATCAGCGAATATGGGCGTGACCGGTATTGGACATCGGGTTGCGTGTCCGCGCTGTGTACCTCTAGGAATCGGTACTCCTGTTCATTGCTATAGGCCTTGTGTTTGAAATATAGGGAAGCATGCACTACATGTGTTGCTAGCTTCCCGAGCAATTCCGCCCTATACGTATTGATAGCTCGCTGAGATAGTTTTTCATAGCACGGCAACAATGCGTGTGGACACACCTTTTCGATTATCCGGCGGTGAATCTCGGTCAGATCGCAATCGTCATAGGTAACAGGGAATGCATCTCTGTTCTCTGGCAATGGGCGACGAAACTGGTCTTTTATGGACGTGGTGTCAAATCCAAGTGCGTAGCCACGGCCATTATCTGCATAGGCGCGCCATTGGCCAAGGTCGTCTTTGCACGCGCTGAACGAACAAACGAAAAAATGGGCGATTTTTTTAAGACTTTTTCCTTGAAGGCCACCTCTGAAGTCCCGCGCCAATTCTTGACACTCATCGTTCTTTCCATTTGTTTGCTTGTCGAATAAATCCATGGCGATGGAAACCCCATGTTGCACTTCCGACGGATCATTCAAAGAAAAAACATCCGTAAGCCAGAGCTTGCCACTTTCGAGGATGCCCCTGAGTCCTATGTCTGCGGTGTAGTGATAGATATGTTCCGGTACGGGACACCTCTTCAATTCCGATAGCCACCCGTCAACTATAGTGTTGGCCTCTTCATCAAATGTCTTAAGCGCGCAGGGCATATCTGAGGGAATGGATGCGTTCGAATTCTGCGAATTTTCCATGGCGCAAGATTACACTAGCTGGTGGTTCGACTGACCAGACCTGTGGGCGACGATAACAGGAGGAGTAATGAACAGGGGATCTTTCTGGAAATTTTGGCCCCGGATGGATAGCCGAACCTCGGCCATTCAATCAATGGGGCAGGGCACTTTTGCTGCTGGCTTCTCTTGTGTGGCCACAGCAATTTTCGCCATTACGTCCATTGTGCTAAAACATCCGATTGCAGGCATAGACGGACTCGGTTTGGTTGATTCCGCGATGTTCGCATTTATTGCGTGGAGAATTTCTCGTTTGTCCCTAACATGGTCCGTACTTGGGCTTCTCATCTATGCAGGGGAACAGTTAGGAATGATGATCTCCAACCCCGCAATGAAGGGCTACCGAAATCCAGTCATGTTCATCATCCTATTGCTGTGCTATGTGAATGCTATCCGAGGGGCTTGGTTCCTGCGGAAGAATCCAGAACCGCCTCTGGAATCACCTGTGGAATCTCACGCAACCCCTAGCTAGAATGCGTAGATTTTCAGTTGAACCAGCCTAGGGAGCACCCATCATGCCCAAAACACGCAAGGAAAAAGATTCTCTTGGCTTCGTCGAGGTTCCCGCGCGCGCGTATTACGGGGCGCAGACGGCGCGTGCGGTCGCGAATTATCCCATCTCAGGAATGCTGGCGCACCCGCTGCTGATCCGCGCCGTCGGTATGGTCAAGCGTGCCGCCGCCGAGGCCAACAAAAAACTCGGCCTGGTCGACGCGCATCGTGCCGACGCCATCTCGAAAGCGGCGCAGGAGGTCATCGACGGCAAGTGGGATGACGAATTTGTGGTGGATGTTTTCCAGGCTGGCGCGGGCGTCAGCTTTCACATGAATGCCAACGAGGTCATCGCCAACCGCGCCAATGAAATCATGGGTGGAAAAACGGGGGGCGGCAAGCTCGGCGAGTATGCCCACGTCCATCCCAATGACCATGTGAACTATGGTCAATCGACCAACGATGTCTTTCCGACGGCGATGCGGCTCGGCACGCTGCTTGCGCTCGAAACGCTATACCCGGTCCTTGAATCGTTGGCGCAAAGCCTCGAAAAGAAGGCCAAAGAATTCGACGGCATCCTGAAATCCGGCCGCACCCATTTGCAGGATGCGGTCCCGATCCGCCTCGGCCAGGAATTTGCCGCGTATGCCGTCGCGATCGGCAAAGCGCGCGCCAACATCGCACAGCAAGCCGAAGGTCTGCGCGAACTTGGTCTCGGCGGTTCCGCCGTCGGCACCGGAATCAACACGCATCCGCGCTATCGCGCCACGGCCATCGCGACCCTGGCGAAAATCTCCGGCCAGAAGCTGACGCCCGCGCGCGACATGCGCTGGGCCATGCAGTCGAATGCCTGCATGGCCGATGTCAGCGCCGCGCTGCGCTCGCTGGCGCTGGAGGTGATTCGCATCTCGAATGACCTGCGCCTGCTCGCCTCCGGCCCCAACACCGGCCTTGCGGAGATCGCTCTGCCCAGCCTGCAACCCGGTTCGTCCATCATGCCCGGCAAAATCAATCCAGTGATGGCGGAGCTGGCCGCCATGGTCAGCTTTCAGGTGATTGGCAATGACACCGCGGTGGCCTACGCGGTCCAGGGCGGCCAGTTGGAATTGAACGTGATGATGCCGACCATGGCCTACAACGTGCTTCAGTCGATCACCATACTCGCCAACATGCTGCGCCAGTTCGACCGATATTGCATCGCCGGAATCACGGCAAATGTGGCCCGCTGCCGGATATATGCGGAGAGCACCGTCTCGCTGGCGACCGCGCTGAATCCCTACATCGGCTACGCCAAGGCGGCGGAAATCGTCAAGGAATCTGTGGCGACCGGTCGGTCCATTGTGGAACTGGCGCGAGAGAAAAAGCTGCTGAGCGAAAAGGAAATCGCGGAAATTCTCGACCCCAGGCGCATGACCGAGCCGCAATTTCCTCTGGCCGCGGCCAAACATCGCGGCCAGGTCAAGGGAAAAGCATAAGAGCCAGCATCCTGCCAAAGCAGGAGTATGCCCCGGCGCTCACCGGCACAAAGCACCGCAGCGTGGCGGCGTCTCTATGTATTGCCGATCAACGAAACCGAAGTCCTTGCCGCCCCAAGCGCCTACTGCCGTCCGAAACGATACACAATACCGACCTGGAACCCCTGATTGTGGTCAATATTGCCATGGCCGCCGAAATGATCCAGCAGCATGTTCGGAGCGATCCTCACCGCCATACCTGGACTCAGGTTGTAATCGAGATTGACGCTGGCAATGGCAGCGCCCACATTGCTGGCAGGATAAAAACCCACCGAAGCCGGCGGAAATGGGCCAGTATTCTGGTCGAAATATCCGTAAATATCGCCAACCTGGAGTGCCGCGGTGACAGAAATTTTCGGGCTGCCATACAAGCGATATTGAGGGCCAATAGTGAAGGGGAAGACGCTGAACTTGGAGTTGTATGTGTTGTAGCCGCCTCCCTGGACTGCACCCAGGGAATTGTTCCCATAAAAGCCGCGCACGTCGACTGTAATTCCCAGTCGCGGAGTGAAATAGCGTGTCGCACCCACAATCCAGCCGCCCATGCCGGAATTATGAATATACGGGCCTGGGCGAAAACGCATATATCCGCCGCCGGTGTAAACCTCCCATCGATGCGTGTAGGTGTCCGTTACCAGCGCCGCCTCGCGGCGTCGCTTGGTCTGCTGACGCCTGCTTTCCAGAGTGCGTCTGGTTTCATTGACTTGCTGCTTCGACTGGACGGAGGAGGATGAAGTCGATGGCGCCTGCTGGTCTGGAGCCTGGCTCTGGGCCTCCAATGGAGCGCCCACGCTGCATAAAAGCACTAGAAGTGCTAAACATGCGGTACTCGAAAAAATGAAACCGAAACCGGTACGAGCGGCGCTGGACAACATGGACGCCCAAATGGACAAAGGAAAGCGGTTGGCTCTCCGGGTGAACTGAGACAGCACTGTTTTCTCCTAAGTCTCCATTAAATCATCGAAATCATTTACTAGGATTGCGTGACATATGTAGTCTATCTGTACTGGGAGTAGAGAGACGAACCCGGCCCTCTTTTCAGGATGAAAATTCAATGATTTGGGTGGAAAAACGGGGGGCG
>JAJZDO010000330.1 GCA_021805955.1 Acidobacteriota bacterium | reverse complement strand
ACCGCCGTCAATCGCAATTCAAACTGCGCCAATGCCTCAGTCAGAGCGTAACAACGGAGGCATCAAAGCTTCCAGGAAGCCGCACGCCCACAATCGGCAAGAAACGAATGACAGCCGAAAATGAGAGAAAGCGTGTTATCAGGCATCGACAAATTATGTAGCCAAGGTCTACACCCCTTGGGATTTCATTGTTTCGATGGTTTCGATGTCTGGTTTTTTGCCGCCTGGTTTGAGTTGGCCTTCTGTGACGCGAACGCTTCAGGATCGGCCTTGCGCAGCTCCTGTAAGAACTGCTGGTATTCCTTCCTGCCGCGCTTCAGCTTGCTGTAGTCCACGTCCTTGTAATACTGGCTGATGTAATTGAAGGCATAGGCTGCGTACCACGGGATTTCCTTGTCTGGGTGCTTCGAGTTGATGACGGGATTGTTCACCGGCTTGCCCTGGGCTACCGCCCAGGCGAACGGCGCTTCGCGGATGTCATAGCCCGCCAGGTACATCTGGCGGATGCCCATGCACAAAACTTGCTGATTGATCTGCAACATTTCATCGAAGCGATGCAGCTCAACATATTGACTGTCACCTTCAACAGCAATGGCTGATTTTAGGATGTTGTCTTGCAATACAGATGTAATCGAGTAAGATAATAATGCTGATAGCTGCGCTTGGTTGTGCAAGCGAGATAATACCTGATCTGGTATGAGAATTAGCCCGTTTTGCACCGCAATGGCGTTGTCTATAGCCAGGTCATAAAAATTAGATTTTCTATATGTGTATTCGCTCCTACCCCAGCCCGAGAAGTTATATGGCAATGCGCCATCGACAGTCGCGAGCTTGTTCATGCTAAGCGCTTGCGAAGATTTCACGACATAGAAACGAAATATTGTCCTCGTTTTTCCAGAACATGCCAATTCCGGCGGACATTGTTGCAGCAGTTTCATTCCGAGCTCATACACGAACTCCTGCACTGGTTGGCTCTGTATGAGTGCAAGCGGCTCTCCATATCCAACACTGATTACCCTGGGAATTGCTTTCTTGTAATCGCGCTCCTTGATCCTTGCATTGACTCCGCTCAGCGTATCTGTGTGATTGGATGGCGTTGTTAGGCTGGCAGCAATGGTATTATTGTTAATTGCGGTCGGCCAGACAGTGTAAACGCTTAATTTGTTAGCTTCCAACTTTCCAGCGACCTGAATGTCGCCTATCACCTGAACGCGGGTCCCAATCGCGATTTTCCCTATCTGACAAGGAGCGGAGGTCGACTGACGGAGACGGGCTATTAAGCCTTGGGGTAAATAGGAAATCTTAGGCTCCGACCACCTATATTCGCTTGCCGGCTCGACTCTAATGCTGGTTACTTTGCGATTGCTGCACGCTGTTTGATTATTTATAACAACTAACAGTGTGCCGATGTTGAATGAGTATTGAGAATCAATCTTGGTCACAAATCCGTCGACGGTCGCACCAAGCATTGATAACGATGTCATCAGCAACACCGTGGGCAAGAGCATCAGCATCCGGAATAGTCGCTGTATATCTATGTGTCGTATTTTCCGAGCAATTAGTGTTGAGTAGTTCATGGGATGTTCATTCCGGGTGATTGCACCGTGCCGCGCGATGACTGACCAAGTATTCCCTTGATGCCTAGGTTGTGGTTTGGTATCCCTATTGGGGCTGTTCCGAGGCCGCCCAGGTCTGACGGACGTGGTAGCAGGCTTCCGGTAAATTGAGGAGGCCCAAACAAGTCCCAGAAAACAGTAAATAAATCGTTGGCGATGGTATATATGGCAAACCCGATGCATCCTGGACTGGTCGGACCGCCCATTGCACACAATACTGCGCCGATCACGGCAGTAGTGTCTCCAACAACCTTGCTTCCCACGCTTCCATTACCGAATGCTACCGAAGCCCATCCAGATGAACCGCCGCAGGCGGCGTTGTTGAAATTATCAATGCTGCAAGCAATCGTAATTGCTGCGGCAGCAAAAGGAGCTATTTGCAAAGCTTGGAGTGTGGTGCCAAAAATTCCATTAATAGTGGCTTGAAGACCTATGGCGATCAGCGATGCTGCTGGATCACACGGATTGATGTTGCCAATTGGCGTGGGTATGATTAAGTTGTTGAATGAGCTATTTCCAATAGTTCCGCTGAGGTTACTACATATGCTTCCACCGATCCCCGTAAGCCATCCATTCGCCAGCCCGCTCGGATCAACAAACCCCAGCGGATTTCCATTGACGTACATGTAGCGGTTAAAGCTTTGCGGGTTGTTGAGGTCGTAGCTGCCGTTGTAGGGGTCGGGGCGCGTCCAGCGGGCCTGCTCGGCGGAGTAGTTGCGGTACCAGGCCGCGTTGCCTCCGTACTCCGTGTCCTGGTACAGCCCGGCGTACAGGTACGGGTCGCTGGTGCTCGAGGCCATCAGCTGCCCATACGGTGCAATCAGGTTGCTGCTGTTGATGTTGCCGGAGTTGTCCGTGGTCGCGATCAGCGAGCCTTCATGATCCAGCAGTCGCCAGGTCGGAACAGATCCCTGGCTGCCCGGCACCTCTGCAATCAGATCGTTTCCCGCCCAGATCAGATCAGTCCACGCCCCATTCGCCGGGTTGTAAAGCGCAATCGGTTTGCCGTTGAAGTAGATCATCTCCTCCGGATTGCTGCCGCCCGTCTTCTGTACCCGCTGCTGCAACGCGTCGTACGTATACTGCGCCCCACCCGCCGCAGTCAGCATCCCGTCGCCGTCGTACGTGTAGTTGTTCATGCCGTCGTTCAGCAGGTCGCCCGCCGCGTCGTAGCTGTAGCCATTGACCTGATTGTTGGTGGCATTGAACGATTGCGAGAAGTTGAAGTTGCCGGACTCCTGCTGGTTGCCCCAGGGATCGACGGTATAGGTCTCGTTCAGCACGTCGGCGCCGGAGTAGACGGCGTTCGCGCCGCCGGTCATGTCCGCGCCCGATGCCGACGCACTGAAGGATGGTCCGGAGAAGTATTTGCTGTCATAGCTGTTGCCGGTCACCGCAATTGGATAGTTCGACACCGTGCCGGTCACCTTCGAGTTCAGGTACACGGTTGCGCCAGATGCGGTTGCCGTTACGGACGAACTCGAATCGCCGGAGATTGCAGAAGCGAGGGCCGACGCGAGACTGCTGGGCGTGCTGGAAGCTCCCCACGAAATGCTATACGTGCTGGTGCTGATCTGCAGGCTGATGGAGCCATAGTTGTAGACAGGAAAGGTTTGGCATTCATATTGCCGTCCAATCCATTCACATGTCTGATAGGAGGACTTCCCGTCCGGCCCTCCCGCAAAGGTAAACGATCCGGTCCCGGACGTTGCCGGAGAAACCAGCGTGGTTCCGCCACCGCTGGCGGTGATCAGGCGATTGTCCGGATCGTAGGTGTAGTTGTAGGTCTGGGCCGGATTGCTCATGTCGGCAACCTGCAGCAGGTTCTTGGCGTTCGCCGCCCAGGTATACTGTTTGGACCACAACGCGTGGCTGCTCGTTGCGTAGATCATCGCCGTGATGGACTGCCGGTTATTGAACGATGCCGCCATCTGCACGCCATTGCCGAACGTGGCGTTCGTGGTTTCTCCACCGGGAGCGAACGCGGTGGCGGTATAGTAGGGAGTGTTCACGCTCTGCCCGTTCCAGCTCGTGTACTGCACCCCGGTCAGGTGCTGGGCGGAGTCGTAGCTGTTGGTGACAACCCGGCCATCCGGATAGGTGATTGACGACAGGTCACCGGCAAGGTTATAGGAGGCGTGAACATTGGTGGAATATGAGCAATTTGTCGGTACGCAATAGGTCTGGTAAATCATGCGTCCCATCGCATCATAGGACGGATCAGACGCGGCGTTGACATTGTTCGATTGATGGGTGAGGCGCCCGATTGCATTGCCGCTGGCGGCATCGTAATAGTAGTTATAGGAGAAGCCGTTTCCGCTCTTGGCCGTCATCCGGTTCAAAGCGTCGTATTGCAAAGCGATTGTTCCCCCTCCTCTGGTCTTGGACGTGAGATTCCCGTTGGCGTCGTAGCCGTAGGATTTCGTTCCGTCTTCCGGGGTCGTTTCGCCGGTCAGCCGGCCCAGATCGTCGTATCCAAAGCTGCGCGTTCGCGCGGCGCTCGATCCATCGCCTTTCTGGGTGATAGCGAGCACGCGTCCGGCAGCGTCATAGCTGTAGTCCGTCTCCCAGCTGGGCGTGCCGCTGGCATTCGGCTCGAAGACCAGAGGAGGGGGA
>JAJZDO010000270.1 GCA_021805955.1 Acidobacteriota bacterium | reverse complement strand
CGTTTGGGCAGGAGGAGCCGAGGCAGGCTTCTCCGCGCGCATCCAGACGACTCCAAAGCGGGCTATTTTCAGGAATCGTTGTCAGCTCGGCGCGATCGCCATGTTCCGTGTTTTTTTCCCAATCGCGGATGGTGTTGAATTGATCGACCATGTCGATGCCGGTCAGGATGGGCTGATCGCGCAGGGCGTAGAGCTTGTGGCGGCAAAGGTAATTGCCGCGACCTTTCATGTAGCTAACGTTCAGCGGGCCGAGCAGCGACTCGAGAAATGGAATGTCCTTGAAGAAAATCTGCTCCTGCAGATTTCGTGTTCCCGTCGAGATGATGACGCGCTGGCCCAGTCGCAGCGCGGGCAACAGATAAGCGAGCGTTTTGCCGGTGCCGGTTCCCGCTTCCACAATCAAATGCCGCTTTTCAGTGAAGGCGCGCTCCATGGCGCGGGCCATTTCCAACTGCCCTGGTCGGTATTCATAGGGCAATCCAGAGCGCGACAGGATACCGCCGGGCGAGAAAAATTCTTCCAGCCGGGGCAGCTTGCGATCCGTCGAAGGTTCCGTCGAGGAGGGTAGGGGCAAGGGTGAGAAGCACTCCAAATACTGCTTGTTCCTATAATAGGGAAGCAGCATGGTTTTCCCACCTTATGACTCCCATAAAAAAAGGCACACAATCCGGAGCGCGCGATCGCCGACGCCGGAATCCCGCTGCGGACGCACGCTGGCCGCTGGTCGCAATTGTTGGCCGTCCCAACGTGGGCAAGTCGACGCTGTTCAATCGCCTGACCCGCAGCCGCCGTTCCATCGTCGGCGACGAGCCTGGAATTACCCGCGACCGCATCTACGGCGTTGTCGATTGGGGCGGTCGTAATGCCCGGCTGGTCGATACCGGAGGAGTTTTGCCCTCCGATCAGGAATTTATTCCGGCTGAGATTTTTCGCCAGGCCAAGGTTGCCTTCGATGAAGCCGCCGCCGTGGTGATGGTGGTGGACGGGCGAACGGAGCTAGCTGCGCCGGACCTGGAACTGGCGCGCTTGTTGCTGCGCCTGGGCAAACCGCTGATTCTCGCTGTGAACAAAATGGATGTCGAGGCGCTGCTGCCGCAGGCGGAAAATTATCGCCGCCTCGGGTTCAAAGAAATGGTTCCAGTGTCCGCGGAGCATGGAACCGGCATTGGCGACCTGTTGGATGCCATGTTTGCGGTGCTGCCGGTCGACGATTTTGCTCCGGAAGACGACGAAGAAGAACCTGCGCCTGCGGAAAAAGGCGGAATTGAAGAGCCTTTGCCGGAGGAAGAAGAAGAGATTCCATCCATTCCCGCCAAGGCTCCTGACGAAGTGAATGTGGCGATTATTGGCAGGCCCAACGTAGGGAAAAGCACGCTGCTAAACGCACTCACCGGCAAAGCCCGGGCCATCGTTTCGCCTATCGCCGGGACCACGCGCGACGCCGTGGATGAACTGGTCGAGCGCGAAGGACAGAAATTCCGCTTCATCGATACAGCCGGAATTCGCCGCAAAGGCAAGACACATGAGATGGCGGAAAAGCTGTCCGTGCTGATGGCGCGCAAGCATTTGGAAGCCGCCGACGTCTCGCTGCTGGTGGTGGATGCCACCGCAGGCGTACTTGCGGCGGATGCAACCATCGGCGGCTACGCGCATGAAAGCGGTCGGTCGATGGTGATTGTGGTAAACAAATGGGACCTGGTCACCACGAAACGGACCGATGGCAAGCCGCCCGCAGACCGGAAAGTCTTTGAGGAACAATTACGCTACGCGCTGAAGTTTCTGTCGTACGTTCCGGTAATTTTTGTCTCTGCTGCCGAAGGCCAGAACATCGAACAGGTCTTTGCCACGGTGGTCCGTGTTGCCGCCGAACGGCAGAAGCGCGTCGGTACCGGCCAGATGAATCGATTCCTGGAGCGAGTGGATTTTGAGCGCGCGCCGGTGCCGATGTCGCGCAGAATGCGCATCCTGTATATGACGCAGGCTGGTGTTGCGCCGCCGACGTTTGTGCTGTTTACGGACCGCGACGTAAAACTGCATTTTTCTTACGAGCGCTTTCTTGAAAACCAGATTCGCGAAGCTTTCGGTTTTGAAGGCTCTCCGATTCGCTTCAAGATCCGGGCTCGGAAGCCGCGTTCACAGCGCTAAGCTGCCTTGCATTGGTGCGAAAGAAAGGCAAAGTTTTCTCCGTCCACGTCTTGTTGCTCGCCCAAGATATTCACATGATTGCAAGGCCAGCGACCGCGGCGGATTTGCTATCCTGAGAATCATGGCAGACAAGAAAACACTCCTAAGCCAACCTATTCAGCACATTGATATCAAGCAGCATGATGTACGCGCTCTGGTCGACGCCATGCATTCCATGGCCTACTCCTCGCGTGACTTGGCGCGTGCCGCCGAGATTTATGAGCGGATGCTCCGCGACCAGGATTGTGGCGTGATTCTGTGCCTGGCGGGATCGCTGATCAGCGCGGGTCTGAAGCAGATTTTCGTCGACCTGGTGCGCAACAACATGGTGGACGCCATTGTTTCGACGGGCGCCAATATCGTCGACCAGGACTTTTTTGAAGCACTCGGTTTTCGCCACTATATTGCGGGCGATGAATATAAGTCTGGCACTCAGGACGGGGTGTTGCGCGAGTTGATGATCGATCGCATCTATGACACTTTTATCGACGAAGAAGAACTGCGCATCTGCGATGAAACCACGCAGAAAATTGCCGACTCTCTCACCCTCCGCCCCCATAGCTCGCGCGAGTTTATCCGCGCCATGGGCGCATATTTGCAGCAGGAAGGAAAAACGCCGGCCAAGGGCGGTACGGACTCGATCGTACTGGCGGCCTACGAAAAAGATGTTCCGATTTTCTGTCCGGCGTTCAGCGACTGCTCGGCTGGATTTGGCCTGGTCGCACATCAACACGCGCGGCAGGATAAGCCCAAGGTATCCATCGATTCCGTGAAGGACTTCTACGAACTGACGCAGTTGAAGATCGCCAACCCTACGACCGGTCTGCTGATGATCGGCGGCGGTGTGCCCAAGAATTTCGCGCAGGATATCGTCGTGGCAGCGGACGTTCTAGGAGCGGACGCGCCCATGCACAAATACGCCATCCAGATCACTGTGGCCGATGTGCGGGATGGCGCGCTTTCCTCCAGCACATTAAAAGAAGCCAGCTCCTGGGGCAAGGTCGACACGACCTATGAACAGATGGTCTACAGCGAAGCCACGTTGGCTCTGCCGCTGCTTGCCGGGTACGCGTTTCACAAGGGCGCGTTCGCGGAACGTAAAGAACGCCGCTGGGCCCGTCTGCTGGAACCTGTGACGGCGTAGAATTTCTGCTGAAAGGCCAACGGCCGTCCTTTGCTGTTGTGTCCCTGTATATCCCGTTGAATGGACCCGAAAAAACTCGGCGTGTGGAAGCGGTGTTGCTTTTTCTGGCCATCGTCGCCACCGCGTGCATGATGCTGTATCAAGCGCAGCACTCCGTCAATGGGGCCTCTCATCACGATTTGATTTTCAATCCCGGATATCAGCACGCCCAGCGCCTGAGAGTCGCTACGGCGCGGGCTGCTATGGATGTGCTTGGGATGGCTGGCGCAGACAAGCAGGATCCCGCTGCCACGGCCGGCTACCAGACGGATTACCGTCTGCAGCGGGTACAGATCCACGCCGACTCCGAGGGGCTGGAGCGATGGGGCGCAAACGATGTCCACCGCCGTGGCTTGTTGCTCGAAATTCGCGCCAGTCTGGTTGATTTGAACGCGGCGCTGGACCAGGCGGCAGGTTCATCGCCGAGCGACAGCAGCCTTGGCAAGGTTCCTCTGTTGCCCGCGCTGAACCGCGCGGAGAGCGCATTCAGCAACTACGCAGCCAGCCTGACAGAACCCGCGCAGTTGCAGACGACGCATTATCTATTTGCCTCTCCGGTGTTGCTATGGTGGCTGCTGATGCTTCTGTTGCTTGAGGCAGCGGCCTTGACATGGGTGGTTTTGTCGGGGAAATTCACGAGTTAACTTTCCTGTGACTCCGCTGGCAGCCGCCAACCAGGCTTAGAAGGAATGGCTTTCATCGGTCGCTGCCTTGTTGACCGCGAGGCCTTTCCGTTGCTCGGTAGACAAAAGAGAAGCTTCTGTCTGTGAACGTAGCCCGGTGATCTGGGTCCAATTGCTGCGCTTTCCGGGTTGGGGGTAAAACGGAGGCAGATCCTGCATCAGCAGGCGTCCCAGCTGATATGCCTGGG
>JAJZDO010000824.1 GCA_021805955.1 Acidobacteriota bacterium | reverse complement strand
GCTAAGTCAAAGAAAATACATGTACTTAGCTGATATTTTCCTTGCAAATTCGGGCGTATTGTGGTACCACTTTATTACCGGCATAGAATCTGCAGAAACGCTTTGCCGGACTTCTTGCGTGTCCTCCTCCCTTCACGAACGGCAATCGAAAAATCCGATCCTGCCGCGCTCTGGGCCTGCACCGGGAACAGTACAACCATCGGGAGACCCCCCGCCAAAAGGTTCCATACCACCGCCCGTCGTGCTTTCCATTGCCGGTTTCGATCCGTCAGCGGGAGCGGGTATTGTTGCCGATCTAAAAACCCTTGCCGCGCTTGGGGTATACGGCATGGCGTGCATCACAGCTTTGACTGTCCAATCCACCCAGGAAATTCGGAGGGTGGTGGGAGTCGATCCTGATATCGTTCGTGAGACGCTGGATTGCCTGGCTGCGGATGCCTGGTTCTCTGCAATAAAAGTGGGAATGCTGGGCAACGGAGCGGTCGCGGATGTCATCCATCGCTGGCTAGCCCAGCGCTGCCACCTTCCGGTGGTGCTCGATCCGGTGGCTAAGTCCAGCAACGGCAAAGACTTACTGGATGCGTTCGGACGCAATCTATTGCGTACAGCCTTTTTGGCCAGGGTCAATTGGATAACGCCCAATTTGCAAGAATTGGCCGATTTGACCGAAACTGCACTCCCAGCCAGTCATGCCGAAATTGAACGGGCCGCTCGAAAGTTGCTGGAAATAGCGACGGAACGGGGCAACCCTGGGCTGAAAGTTGTTGTCACTGGCGGTCACGCCCAATCTCCGGACGACCTGCTGCTGACGAAACAAGATTGGCATTGGTTCGCCGGAGAACGGATTGCCACGACTTCGACCCATGGAACCGGCTGCACTTTTTCTTCTGCGCTTGCGGCCAGGATCGCTTTAGGGGATGACGATGTTGCGGCCGTTGCTGGGGCCAAGTTATACGTGACCCAGACCCTGCGGCACGCCTATCCGATAGGCCGCGGAAATGGCCCATTGAATCATTTCTGGGCGGCCCATATTGCGAGGCGGGCAGTCGACGATTAAGGCTAGACTGAGGCCAGATGCCGACCTTGGGAGCCAGGGAGTAAGCCAGTGATTCCGGAGTTTCGAAAAGACTTCAATGCACGGTTCGAGCCTGGCATGTACAGGCAGCTGCTCGACCGCATGGATCGTGAGACCCGCACCCATGTAGGGTTTCGAACGTCCGAGACGCCCTGCTTTTTTCCAGCCGACCTGCTTTCGAACATGGCAACCGCCGGGGAGGAGTTGACGCATCAATTGGTGGACAATCCGGATTACATGCTCCGGTCCCGCATCGCGATTCCGGCACTCTATCGGATGCCGAATGAAAATCCCCATCCAAATTTTATGACTGTGGACTTTGGGTTGGCCCGCGAAGCCGACGGCAAATTGGTTCCCAAACTGGTCGAACTGCAGGCATTCCCTTCGATTTATGGCTATCAGGCACTCTTGTCGCGGGCAATGCGGGAAGAGTATTCCCTCGATCCGCGCCTGCAGTGGTTCCTTTCTGGGCTTGACGAGGAAGGTTACTGGAGATTGCTGCGACAGGTCATTGTGGGCGAGCACGATCCGGAAAACGTCATTCTGGTGGAGATTGAGCCGGACCGACAGAAGACCCTCCCGGATTTCAACGCAACAAAAGACTGGCTGGGCATCCAGACAGTCGACATTACCCACCTCGTCCAGCAGGGAAACCGCCTGTTCTATCGCCGTAAAGGGACCGAGGGCGAACGGCTCACCCCGGTGCGTCGCATCTACAACCGCGCGATCGTGGATGAACTGGAACGCAAGCAGATCGGGCTTCCGTTCGACTATCGCGACGATCTCGATGTGGAGTGGGCCGGTCATCCAAACTGGTATTTTCGGATCAGCAAATTCTCGCTCCCATGGCTTGACCACGCAACTGTACCAAAAGCTGTGTTTCTTACCGATTGGGATGCGGGGCGTGGATCTGGGCTGCCGGACGACCGCAGCCAGTGGGTCCTGAAGCCGTTGTATTCCTTTGCCGGACAGGGAATCGTTTTCGCGCCCACGCAACAGGAATTGGATGCCATCCCGCAAAATGCACGAGAAAACTATCTATTGCAGGAACGCGTCCAGTTCGTGCCGGTCATTGAGACTCCGTTCGGTCTGACCCAGGCAGAGATACGCATCCTATATGTGTGGCCAGAAAAGGGAAAGTTGACACCTGTTTTGACGCTGACCCGAATGGGACGGGGCAAAATGATGGGAGTGGACCACAACCGCGACCAGGAATGGGTAGGTAGTACTGCCGCTTATTTTCTTTAATTTCAGAATTTTAGATGAAGTAAACGATGTAGAGTCAGTTGGGTTACGGAGTAACCTAGTCATAACTCACTAGATACTATCAAAAGTAACTGTACCAAATCTGCACATCCAGTGTATGCTCAATGCCAAGCCAACACTTTACATTTTGAAGAAGGGGATGTGTCAGCCCTGAAAACCCAACACGGATTGATCCCGGGGCAGGAATCTGGGGGGATGGGTTCAGACGCCAACCCTCTGATAGAACTGCGCGCTTCGGTAAGGTTTCCGGTGCGGATGTCGGTGAAGATCCAGACCGATCTTGGAAAAGAAGATGCTGAAACGATCAACGTCTCCGCCAGCGGCGTGTTGCTCTCATTTTCGCGCGTTCTGGATGCCGGCAGCTCGATTGAGATTGAGATGATTATGCCGTCGAATACGATGGGAACGTCGCAGGATGTCGTGGTGTATTGCCATGGACGCGTGATACGCTCCTATCGGAAAAGTCCGTCCCTGGTGGAAGTGGCCACCGTAATCGATAATTACCAGATTGTTTCCTGAGGCACCATGCCTTCAACTTCTGCTGATTTTAAAAATAAGAATTCTGCGTCCGATCACGGCACCGAGCAAAAACCGGAGGCCGGTCCTAACAAAAGGGCAGACGCAAATTCTGAAAAAAATCCGATCGCTCCTCCCCAGGAAACGACTGGAATCCGCATTCTTTTAGCGGACTCACAAGCCATTTACCGTGTGGGCATCCGCAAGATTTTTGCCATCGAAGATGACATGCGTGTCATCGCGCAGGCGGAAAACTATCCAGGATTGCTGGCGGCGCTGGAGCGCTTTCCCTCCGATATCGTTCTTTTGGACGGCGGCATGATCTCTGGGATACCGGATGCGATTCCAGACATGACGCGCCGCGCGCCGAACGCAAAAGTCATTGTGCAGGTAAGCGAAAACAGTGAGAACTTTATCGTCGATCTGTATCGGAGGGGTGTTCGCGGCGTCATCTCGCGGTCCATTTCTCCGGATTTATTGATCCGATGTATCCGCAAAATCGCCGAAGGCGAGACCTGGATCGACAACCAGTCGGTCAGCTGGGTGATTGAGGCCTATCGCGCTCAGGCCAGCAATCTAACCAATCCACGTCTGCAGCCTCGTTTGTCTCCGAAAGAGCTTTCCATTATCGGCTGCGTAACCCAAGGGATGCGGAACAAGGAAATTGCCTACAAAATCGGGACCACAGAGCAGGTCGTAAAAAACTATTTAAGAAAAATTTACGACAAGCTAGGTGTTTCCGACCGGCTGGAACTTGCCCTTTATTGCCTGCATCACCAACTGCTGAAGCAGCAGCCAGTCAGCGCAGTAGCGGGGAAGGCCACAGTGCAGGAAATAACTATGACGCGCGTACGTCCCTAAGCCAATTCGGGGCATTGGCGTTCAATTGTCCTACTTCGATTGGATGCAGCGCGCCTTTTCCAGCAATCCGATCATCGTCCGCAATTCCGCCTCGGCGACATGCGCCAGCAGACGGTGTACCGTTTCCCCCACCACTCGATCCAGTTCCCGCAGCTTTTCGATCCCTTGGCTCGTGATGCGCGTAAGGACGACCCGGCGATCTTTTTTATCCCGTTCGCGTCTTACCAGCTTGTCGCGTTCCATGCGGCCCAGCAGACGCGTTATGTCGGGATCGTGGCTGATGAGACGCTGCGCTATCTCCGAGCATGTGAGTCCATGCTCCCCGGCGCCGCGTAAAATGCGCAGAGAGTTGTATTGGGTTTCGGTGATGCCGTGGGGCTTAAGGTCCTGACGCAGAGCGTGTTGCAGCCGGTCCGCAGTGCGTATGACATTCAGAAAGGCCTCCGCCTGCAAATCGGCGAAAGGTTTGCTTTGCCGCAATTCCTGCTGCAATCGACCGGGCGCGGATGGGGTTCGCTCTTTAT
>JAJZDO010000011.1 GCA_021805955.1 Acidobacteriota bacterium | reverse complement strand
GGTTCAACCGCACGAACTTGAAGCTCTGGTGCTCACCATGCTTCGCCGTTCGCGCCAACGACGTGAATCGGCGCTTCTGGAAATGTCCGAAGGAAGCTATCCTCCTGAATCACTGAACGAACAGCAACAGGCGGAGTCCGCACCAGGAATATGAAGGAAGAGGCATACAGACATGTCCCGAAAAATTTTGATTATCGATGATGAACAGGATATCCGTGAAGTCGCGGCGCTCAGTCTTGAATCGGTCGCCGGATGGGAAGTCGTGGTCGCCAACGGTGGCGCATTGGGACTGGAGCAAGCTAGCAAGGAACAGCCGGATGCGATTCTTCTGGATGTGATGATGCCAGGCATGGATGGACCGGCAACGTTTCGCGAACTCCAGAAATCACCTGCGACTGCATCCATTCCAGTCATCCTGCTGACGGCAAAGGTTCAGAGCGCGGATCAACGGCGATTCGCAGATCTGGGAGTTCGCGCAGTACTGACCAAACCTTTTGATCCGCTGAAGCTGGCCAGCCAGATGGAGAGTATTCTTGGCTGGAAATAGCGAGGTCTCGAAGGAACCGTCGCGGATAGAGCAACATGCCGAGCTAGCGCCCGCGCTGGAGCGTCTCTGGCGTAAGTTTTTGCCAGAGATTCAGGAGCGGGTCCGCCTCATTGAAGAGGCCCTGGTCGCTCTTGAATCCGGGCAGCTTGCAGAGCTACAACGCGATCAAGCTTTCCAGGCTGCTCACAAACTGGCCGGTTCGCTGGGAAACTTTGGGCATCAGCGGGCAAGTGCAATTGCGAGCACCTTTGAAAGTGCGTTTGAGAAGCCGACTCCGGCCCCCAATTACGCTGAATTACAGGGTTTACTACTCGAACTTCAGCGTACAGTGCAAACTGCATGATCGCGGGATGCAGATATTTTCCCGCGTCTTACCGAAAAAGCCTGCGGGTCTTGATCACCACGGAAAATATGCCGTTTTCGTCCTGTGTGATCAAGAGCGAAACGTGACGATTGACTGCATATTCGGCTTGAATAAGCTGCTGCGCCGTCGTATTCACATTGCTGGCAAAAGTAAAGGTCAGATTTGGTCCAAGCTGTTCGACGACGGTCACGCGCGCCGAAGAGTTCCCTACCGATCCGATGAAGTTCGGATCCACACGCACCGCTCCTGAACCGAACAACCTCTGCACACGATTGGAAACCGTCGCATTGAGTGCACCTCCAAGAAGCATCTCCGTCTCCGGATTATCTCCCGCCTGCTGCTGCTGTTGCTGAACATACACCGACTGCTCCTCGGTTGTTTGCCCTTGTGTCAACAGCGAAATCACATCCGTCTCGGGCAATGGCGGCTCTGAGCGATAGGTAATCTTCAGCCGGCCGGGGGTACCGTGCAATCCAAGAATGATGTCGTAGTCTTCCACACGCGCCGTTGCATCGAGATCGATGTTTGGTTCTATGCGGACCGGATTGTTGAACGTGATGTCTCCACGCTGTAGATCGTAGCGGGTACCGCCAATCGAAGTGCTTCCTTCCGTCAGAGAAATCTTCCCGAGAACCGAAGGGGATGCCAGGGTTCCTCGCACGTGAAGGTCAGCATCTCCAGCTAATTTTGCGTTATAGGCATTCTGAAATGTGAGCTGCGGAGAAGTCGTCAGATGGATATCCAATCGCAGATGATTTGACGGAGCGTCCGCGCTCAGCACAGGCTGCACGGAGGTCGATGGCGCACTGAGCGATGCCACATCCAAATCAGATCCGATTGCAAAACGAGTCACCGTCACAGTGCCACTCAGCAAAAGGTTCGTTTGAGGCCCCCGGAGTCGCAGATTGGCATCCGCAAGCGAACTGACTCCCTGCGGATAGCGGATTCGAATATCCTTCCCGGTGGCCGTCAGGTCCGCATACAGCGCATGCTGGAAGCCCAGATACCCACCCACCGTGAGTGTGCCACCGCCGCTGACGGCTGTCAGCGAACGCACTTCGAGTCGATTCTGGTTGAACTCAAGGCGCCCCTCAATCTGGCTCAGGCCATTGGGGAAATCGCGCAGTGCAATCGAGCCGTGATGAAACATTACGTCGCCAACCATCACCGGCTTGAACAGTGTTCCATTCACGTTCAGGTGAAAAGCCGTGTTTCCGGAGGCGAGCAGATCGCTGTCCAGGGACTCCGCAAGACGCAGATTGATCGCGCCATTGGCAGCGATATTCACCTGTTGCTGTTCCACAATCTGCATATCCGCTTTCACGTGAACATCCGTATCTTCGCCGGTTATCTCCACTGGATCCAGATGGGCAATCCCATCGGCTAGAAGTGCATGAACCGGCCCCTGGCTTCGAAGATGCACACCCTCAAGAACAGCCGTCAGTTGCCTGAGCCGGGCCTCGCCGCTCATCTGCCTGGGATGGGCTAACGGACCGGAAACAACAGCCGTACCCTCCCAGTCGGACTGCCCGGTGATTCCGGTAATGTGCATCATCTCCAGAGCGGCTCCCAGGTCAAAGCGTTTGAGCGTAATCTGAGCCGCAGTCTGCATCTGCTGATCCAGTTGCGTCGTTCCGCTCAGCGCCAGATCGCCGGCGCTCTGTTGCGAATACAGCGTATAGGTGACCTGATGGCGTTGCGTCTTCGCTTCAAGATGAAGATCGGAAAATGGCTGATCGGCCAGACGAATCTGGCTGATTGCAGCCGTGAGCTTTATATGCGGATCGTCCATCGGCCCTTCGCCTGCTGCATGAAATCGCAGCATTCCAGCCAGGTTGCGCTTGTCCGCACCGCCCGGTATCCAGTTGGCAATCTGAAGAGACGAACCATCCGCAGAACCTTGAAAGATATTGTGCGCGATGTCAAAATTTCCCATCGCATCCACACTTCCCGCGCCTTGACTGGCCTGCAGATGTACAAGATGAATCACCTGCGCGTGAATCGATCCCGAACCTTTGACCATGTCCAGTCGAACCCCGCGGATGGCCGGATGATCGACCTGAAAACTTGCTTCCCCATCCAGTGCGTTCATCTTTCCATCCAGCGCAAGTTGCGCGCTCAATGCCCCGTCTACCGGAGCGCTTGTTCCAGCGATGGTCAGCAATTGCGGAATGGGATATTTCTGGATATTCGCCTTCACATCCACCAGCGAATTCTCGTCAAATTCCGTTTGCGTCTCTGCAAGGTTATACTTCGGATCGGAAGAATCGATATGACCGGACAAGGTGAGTGTCGCTTCCCCTCGGCGCAGGACCGCGTGGCGCACGAGGATGCTCGCGGGCGAATATCTGCCGTCGGCTTCCACACTGTCCCAATCCACAAATTTCGGTGGTGTCAGGGGATTGCCATCCGGGATCTCAATCCCGAGATGTGTTGCCGATACGTGACCTTCCACAATGGGGGTAAGCCAGGAACTGGTCAACGTGCCGTGAAAAGTTCCGCTGCCGCTCAACTCAGGCTGGTCGAATACGGCCGGCAACGCTGCGGCCCCCTCGCGATTACCCACCTTCAGCTCGAGTGCACGCAATGACGCATCAAACTCAGTCAAATCGCTGGAGGTGAAATCGAGTTGCATGCTCGATGGTCGATCGATCGGGAATACGCCCAGTGTTCCCCGCCCGATCAGAGTGCTGTGAGGCAGATGAATCTGCATCCGCGTCACCGCAATGTTGCCTCGGCCGGAATAAAATGTGCCATCCAGCAACCCGTTAACTCCAGCAAGTCCTGGGCGAACTCTTCCAGTTGGAGTCAGCTTCAGGTGACTTTCAATCGCAAGGTCAAATGCCAGTCCCGTCCAGGTAGTTGTGGTATCGCCGTTGATCTGGGCATCGAAGCCGAGGTGCTGAAACTGTGGCGATGCTAGGTCCAACAGAACCGAATCCAGCGATACATGATGCAGCGACGCATGCACGAGCGCAGTCGAGGTGGGCACCTTCTGATGTGCGCGGATATAGCGCCGTTCTTCCGCGCTTCCGGGGTGCGGTGTAGGAAACAGCCAATTATCGTAGGTAAAATCGCCGTCGATCTCACCCCCGTCCGGCAGACCCGCCACGATGCGCGACACCGCCAGCAGGCGAGGCGTAGCACGAAAGCGAGCTGTTACTTTTTTTGCTCGCGCATCGGCGATCGCATCTTTGTAGCGAACATTTGTGCCGCTCAATTCGCCTTCCGCTAAGTATTCCGCTCCGTTCCCGTTCACTTGGAAATTCAATGTAGCAATGCCCTCTGGCAAAGCCGGGAATCCCGAGGCAGGTGCCAGAACGCGAAGATCCACACTGCCGTGCGAGGCGACATGCCAGACGGGCTGCGCGAAGTTGCGCACGACTCCATCAAAATTCAGGGTTTGGTGCTGCGCCGTCAGTTCCATCTGTTCCAGGTCAAGTTCATTACGGCTCAGTAGCGCGCGCAAAGAAAGCTCCGCTTCCATCGGTGGAACTTTTCCCGTCAACGGCCCCTGCCACAGAGCGATTTGCTTCAGATGGACAATCAGACGATAGGTTCCCGATGGTTCACTCGAAGTTCCATTCCCCGCGGACTTATCTGTGGAAGTCATCGTGGGAAGCCAGCCTAGATATAACGAAGCGTCGTGCGCGCGAAAATCGACGGGAACGGTGCGGTTGGCTAACTTCAGGATGCCGCGTTGCACCTGAAGATCGCCAATCTGCAGATCGAAAAGTGTATCCAGAAACGGCTTGCCAGGCCTCCGCGGGTGTCTTGGATGCGGCTGGTTCGTTGTACCATCTGCATACACTTCCAGATGGTATGCCGGTCCATCGATCTTCGCCGCATGCAGAACCACACGGGTTGTTACACCGGAGCGAAAAAGACCATCGATGCCTAGACGTACGCGGACGCGATCCACGTGAATCCACGGTGCTTCGCCAGCGTGTTCCAGGCCATGGATGGTCAGGTTATCCAGTTCGAAACCGAGTTGCAGCAGATTCCAGCGCAGACCGGAAATCTCTGTGCGGCCTCCGGTTGATGCATTCAACGACCGGATCATCCATGCCTTCGCGCGTTCCTGTGCCTGCCGCGAGTTTGCTACCTGATAGAGAACCGCGGATGCGATCAACACCAGAAAACAGGCAGACGCCGCTACAGCAATGAAGTGACGCATCCATCGACGTCCGGAAGCAATCCGATGCATGGAAATCCCATCGGAGTCCGGGTGCATTTCGTTTTCGGGCTCATGCGTCATGGAACCGATACTCCGTCGTTCCCCTTTGTGCCACGTGTCGCTTTCGTCTTGCCCGTGGATGTAGCTTCCGCCTGCTTCACACCGGCACGCAACGTGGGGTCCACGATCTCCACCTGTCCCTGTTCGCGCAACGACTTCACCCAGTCATCCAGCATCCGATTCACGCGTTGCTGTAAAAGAACCTCCTGAATGCGAGAGGAAACCGTCTTCAGCGACGGTGCTTCAGCAGGGCTGCGATAGAGCGGCAGCAATGTCTTCTGATAGTAGCTGTTTATCTCCTCAGGGCTGATGCGGATACCGCTCCGAAAGCGCTGCTCGATAAAACCCAGTACAGCATAGCGATCCTTCCAATACGCAGCAACCTGATCCGGAGTTAGATCCAGCCCTGCAAGAAACGCCGTCCAACCTGCATCGGTCATGCAGTCGGTCAGCTTACACCCGGGCAGGTCCTGACGCAGTCCAATCAGACTCTCATTCACTGCTTTCGCATCCGGATCAAGTTGCGATGGATCCTCGATCCGAATCTGCTGCTCAATGAGCAATCGCGTAATCAGTCGCTCGAGTGCTTCGGGCGCAGTATTTTCCTGCGAATCACCACCCGGTAACAGATGTACAAGGCGCATCTCCTCATCCACATCGCTGGCCAGAACCACCTGCTGATTCACCACTGCAACAACTTCATTCAGCGGGTGTACGGCTGCATCCTTTGCTGCATGAGAACCGGACTGCTCCGTCCCCTTTTGCCCTGACAGCGCCTGAGGAATGAGCAGCAGAAGGACGCACATCGGCCCTGTCCTGCGCCAACTCGTTTTGCTCGTCGTCATTCCCATCAGAAACTCTGTCCCAGGCTGAAGAAGAAGTTGAAATGCGAACCCTCTCCCACGTACGGGTTCGTCAATTCGACTTTGTTGATCGCGTCATAGGTTACCGGATAAATGGGCGGATTCAGGTTGTAACTGAAGTCAACGCGAATCGGACCAACCGGTGTCCGATAGCGCAAGCCTAATCCAAGAGCGTGAGAAAAGTAATTGAAGGTGCAAGTGCCCAGTTGCCCGGTGGAGGTCACCGGACCCGTCAATGGATTCTGCGCTGTCACCGGTGCCAGATTGCGGCATCCTGCTCGATTCTGCTGGCGAAAGCGCAGCATGCTTGGCCATACATCCGACGCATTTGTAAAAACATTGCCCATATCATGAAACGGCACAAAACTCAGGGAGGTTCCGAAGTACGGCAAGGTCGGAGGCGGCAACCGAAGTTCAAAGCTATTGACGAAGACGCCTGCTCCGCCTATGGGAAATCCTGTCTGCGGATCCCGCGGTCCCGCCGCGTTGATCCCAAAGCCTCGGTGCGAATTGGCGCCTCCCGCATACAAACGTTCCGGCAGTGGAATCAACTCGTAGGAGGGATTCCCGAAGGCGCGCTCCTGGCCGTATCGCGTATTGCGCGCGAAGGTGATACCCGTGCGTCCCAGTTCGTAGTAGCTGGAGTTGGAGGTGTCCACCTGGTCGAAGTCTGCCTGGGACGAAAATATGGACGACGAGAGAAACTCCTGAAAGCTGGTGTATGTTCCGCGATGCGCGTCCAGCGGTGCATCCCGCGTGTCACGAATCCACGTGAAACTAGGGCCGCCAACACGAACTGCCTGTGCCAGCAGCGGGATATCGGTGATAGGCACCTGCACGCTGTTGGCATTCACCTTCACGCGACGGAAGATGAGTTGGTACTGGAGCATGTTCGCCCTGCTCAACCATTCGTGTTCCCCCAGAAAGTGCTCCGTAATTCCAAAGTTTGCCTCCAGAATCGATGCGCTGTAAGTGACCACATCCTGACTGTTGTTATAACTGCCTGAGATCAGCAACTCCAGATTGCGGCTGCTGTGGAACAGTGGCGACTGAAAAAGCAGGTCCACCTGCTGCTCCAGCAGACCGTAGTGTCCACGAATCGACGCAGTCTGATTGCGTCCAAAGAGGTTGGTTCGACTGACCTCGACCAGAACACGCGGACTCGCTCCCACGGTGCCGTTGGGATTGCTTGTCGGAGTGCCGTTCACTGTTCCGGTCTGCATCTCAAATCCGGCTCCATAGCTGATATCCCAGCGTCTTGCTTCCACGGTCTGCAACAATACCGTCTTTCGCGGTTGCTCGCCCTGCGGGTTCTGCACGACGGGATTGACTTCGCTGAAGAGCGCAAGATCGTAGAGATTGCGCTGAGTATCGAGGAGCGCGGACTGATCCAACGGATCGCCTGCATGGATCGTCACTGCACGTTCAATCGTCGAAGGTCGCGTAAAGTGCAATCCCGTCGTCACCACATTGCGCACGAACACCTGTTCCCCTTCGTGGACTTGAAACACAACATCAACCCTGTTTTTCTGCGACTTTGTCGGTGCCTCGGTCACATTCACATCCGATTGATCGAAGCCCTTGCTCAGGTAATAGGTGCGTAGAGTATTCCGGTCAGACGTCAGATTCTGCGGCGACAGCGGCTGATCTGGCGTCGTGTTCAAGAGCTTCTTCAAGTCGGCGCTGGGGATCTTTTCATTGCCCACGATATCGACGGTCCGGACGCGCTGCTGGGGACCTTCGTCGATCACGTAAGTCACCTGAAGACCCACTTGTTTTTTCCTTCCGCCTGCCGATGGACCCGATCCCTGCTGATCCTCGTCGAGAATCCGAGGTGTCACTTTCACCGACGAGAAGCCGTTGTTCTGATACATTGCCTTGATCGCCGCCACGTCACTCTGCACAAGCTGCTGGTTATACAGACCATGCTTATCGAACGCATTCGCCGGGGTTACGCTCAACAGGTCATGCAGCGTTCGCTGATCGAAATAATGCGCACCCTCGATCGATACCCGAGTCACTTTGTGCTGCGCACCGAGCACAACATGATAAAGAATCTTCACTTTTCCCGAACGTGCGCTCTGCTCCAGCGCAGATAGACGTTCATGGCTCACCTTAACGTCAAAATAACCCAGTCGCTGAAAGTAGTTCGCCAGACGAAGATTTCCTTCGTTCAGCAGATCCTCATCCACTGCGCCTTCTTCATAGACCGGCACCAGTGTTCGGATGTGTTCCGGGCTCAGATGAGCGCCTTCCACCACCACATGAACCACCGGACCACGATTTGCGACAAATTTGTAGTTGACCAGGTTCTTTGCCGCATCGTAGCTCTGGGACTCCAGTTTCACATCGGCTTCCATCCGGTTCTGCTTGCGATACTCCTTCAACAGGCTGTTCATTGCCTTGCTGCTGATCTCCTGATTGACGCGCTCGCCGCTGCGGAGATGCGCATACCGCTCAAATGTTGCCGTATCCATGCCGCTGTCGCCGGCAAGCGAAATATTTCCAGTGTGTGCCTGATCTCCAGGCACCACGGTGAAAGCAATGTTGACGAGTTGCTGCTGCGGATCGGACGTAACCACGTGACGAATCTGTGCCTGCGGATAGCCAAGCCGGATGAGTTCCTGCTTCATATCGGCCTCACCGCGTTGCAGCCGCTGATCGGAAAATGGCGTTCCTGGCGTCAATCGGCTGGCTCGCAACAGTAAGGAATTACTGTTCGCTCCGCGCGCGCCAATCACACTCAGAGTGCCGATGAAAGTCCGTGGATGCCCGCGAAACTCCAGCACTACACCATTCTGCTCGCGATGCCCATAGACAGCCAGCGCATCGTAGAGCCCGGTGGCGAACAATCTCCGCAAGCTGGCGTTAACCGCTTCATCGTCCAACGGCTTGCCTGGCTGTTGTTTCAGCGATTGCGGCAGAGGCGCGAGTCGATCTTCCCCAACTCCCGTGAACTCCACTCTGAGAACCGGCAATCCCTGCCACCGTCGCAATCTTCGATCGCTTGCGATTACATTGGCAGGGTCCGCAGTCCGTCGCATCGCATCCGGGCCAACCGCCACCTTCAGCGGAGCGGCCTTGTCCTGCTTCTCCTCCTTCGCCGCCGGAGACAACCTCGTTTGAGCAATTCCATGCGCCGATACCAACAGGCACACCCATCCGACAGCGACGAGAAGGCCGCGTTGACCGACTCGCAGCCGCGCGAACGCCCGCTCATGCTCCCACGCAATGGAAATAGCCTGTAACCTCCAACTCCAGTGCAAACGGCAGCACTCTGCCGCTCCGCTGTCATATTGACGAATGGACTTTGCTTCCGCTCACTATACTAATGAGTACAGGCAAAGTTTGCAGAGGAAGCCTGCAACCTTAACGTCGCTGCGGCTCATCGAAGGTTTCGTTGGCGACATGCAAGAATTTCGTTCCTATCCGGAGCAGGAGATACTTTGGCCCCAAGGCACACCCAACCATCCGTAGCCGAAACCGATTCCACCACCGCGGAACAGGTAACTGTCGCTGCACCGGAAGCGGATGACACACTGGCACGCGCGAAGGCTGGCGACAACGCGGCCTTCGCTCAACTCTATGCCCAGCACAAACGAAGGGTTTACTCGCTTTGCATGCGCATGGTAGGCAACGTAACCGAAGCCGAAGACCTAACTCAGGAGGCCTTTCTCCAACTCCACCGGAAAATTGCCACCTTTCGCGGAGATTCGGCTTTTTCCACTTGGCTTCACAGGCTGACCGTCAACGTTGTGCTAATGCATCTTCGCCGCAAGGGACTGAACCTGGTTTCGCTGGACGAGGCGATGGACCCCGCACCGGATTCCGGTCCCATGCGTAGTTTCGGTACTGAGGATCTGCGGTTGACTGGCTCCATTGACCGCATGGCGCTGGAAAAGGCCATTGCCGACTTGCCCGCCGGTTATCGGCTGATCTTCATGCTGCACGATATTGACGGATACGAGCACAATGAAATTGCTACAATGCTCGACTGCTCCATTGGCAACTCCAAATCACAGCTTCATAAAGCGCGCATGAAATTGCGTGAGGCGCTGAGCGCCCGTAATTCCCCGGAGGTGCTTCCGTGAACTCACCCGAGAGACTCAACCCCCACTCCACACCGACGCAATCCTCCTCCTCGTCGCATGAACAGGAGTGCGCAGTCTTCCAATCCCAGATGGCGGCACGTATCGCCGCAGGCGAAGACCTGCAGACCGATGCTCACCTGAAAGACTGCGCGCGCTGTCAGGCGCTGCTTGCTGAGCTTGAAGCCATTGCACAGGCGGCACGCTTGCTCCTTCCCATCGAAGAGGAGCCGGATGACAACCTCTGGCAGAAAATCGAACAGGCGATCACCAGTGAGCGCCCCTGACTTCTCAGTCAATCCGAATTCTCGAAATCTCTCCAAACCAACCGGAGATATTCGGCTGTTGGCGCTCACCGGATTCATGGGAGCGGGCAAAACGACCGTGGGAAAGCTGGTTGCATCTCGACAGGGATGGCGATTTCTGGATGTGGACGCAGTCATCGAGACCGAAAACGGGCACAGCATCGCGGAACTCTTCCAGAAGCACGGAGAAGCCTGGTTTCGCGAACGGGAGCATCGGACCATCGCCGAACTGGTGCAGGCGGATTCCGTCGTAAACCTGACCGAGACGCAGGCTGAATCCACCGTACTTCAACCTTGCGTGCTTGCACTCGGTGGTGGAGCCATTGAAGATGCGCGTACGCGCCGCCTGCTTCTGCAATCGCCCGCTGTCCGACTCATCTACCTGGATGTCTCGCTGGATGAAGCCATCCGGCGCTGCAGTGTGGAAGCGCAAATCCTGCGCCCTGTTCTAGCAGACCGGGAGCGGCTGGCTGCGCGCTATCGCCAGAGGCTCCCGCTCTATCGCCAGGCGCATCTCACCGTCCCTGTCGATGGATTGTTGCCCGAAGAGATAGCACAGCGAATTGCCGACCATCTCTCGCAAATTCGGATATATTGACCGCATAGAGCAGGTATCATGCTGAAAGAGGTCAGCATCGGGCAGGAGCAGGCAGATTCACATCCCTGGTCTGTCATCGCCCATTCAACTTTAAGCCAGGAATTACGATTGCGCCGAGATGGCATGAGATGTGAGCATTCGGTGGCCTTGCACATGACGATGAGTTCGCCTGTATCGACCGATCCGATCACTCCCCTGTCCGCATCCGCTGCGAGCCAGAGGCAGCACTTGATGCACCCCTCAGCAGGCGCGACGGCGACGCTGATTGGCGATTTGCGCGAGTTGTTCAAGTTCAAAGTCACGGCCATGGTGCTCGTCACCACCTGGGCGGGCTTTTACCTCGGCTCCATCCGCTCCGGCATCACCAGCGTGCAACGCGGCCTGGTCGAAACCTTGCTCGGCGTGGCGCTTGTCTCCGCAGGCTCCAGCGCGCTCAATCAGGTAATGGAGCGCAAGTCTGACGCGCTCATGCTGCGCACCGCGCATCGGCCTATCGCCTCCGGACGCATCTCACTGTTACAGGGCCTGACACTCGGCTTGGGGGCTGTCCTGCTGGGTGGCTGGACGCTGCTGTTGACCACGAACCTGCTCACCGTCGCTCTGGCGCTGCTGACCGCTTTCACCTACGTTGCAATTTATACGCCGCTCAAACGCGTCACGCCCCTGGCTACATTCCTCGGTGCATTTCCCGGTGCTGCCGGGCCGCTGCTGGGCTGGACGGCATCCCGTGGGCAGATCGAGTGGCAGGGTGTGGCGCTGTTTGCGATCCTCTTCGTCTGGCAGTTTCCGCATTTCATGGCCATCTCCTGGCTCTATCGCCAGGATTATGCACGCGCAGGCATTCGCATGCTACCCGTCGTCCAGCCTGATGGCCTGTCCACGGTAATCGAAGCATTGGTTTATGCCGTACTGATGATCCCCGTGAGCCTTGCACCGTGGTGGCTGCACATGGCCGGTTCCGCTTACGCTGCGCTAGCCATCCTGCTCGGCCTGTTTTATCTTGCCTACACGGTGCGTTTCAGCCGTATCCTGCGCACCCTTGACGAAACGGAGAGCCGCATGGTTGCCCGTGATCTGCTGAAGGTCAGCGTACTCTACCTGCCGCTTCTTCTCACCGGCCTCATGCTTGCCGCCACCATTCGCTAACTCGGGGGAAAACGCCTATGACTGCGACTCAGACACTGCCCACTCGACCAGCGATCGCGGCCATCCTCGGCATCAGCCTGGCCGCCACGCTCTTTCTTTTCTGGCTCATTTACGTGCACCCGGCTGCGGATCCTTCCAGTCTGCGGCTCACCTTCCTGCCCGCACTCAACGCACTGCTGAACGGCCTCAGCGCTTCGGCCCTGCTCATTGGCTTTGTCTTCATCCGTGCTCGGCGCATTCCGGCGCATCGGACCTCCATGCTGACCGCCTTTATCTTTTCCGCGCTCTTTCTGGTCAGCTACATCGTCAACCACGCACTGCACGGCGAGAGCCATTACCCGATACACAGCCCGCTTCGCACCTTCTATCTCATCCTCCTGGTCAGTCATATTCTGCTCAGCGTCGTCGCTCTGCCCATGATCCTGATCACTTTCTTCTTCTCTCTCACCGGGCGCATCCCAAACCACCGTCGAATCGCGCGCTGGACTTTCCCCATCTGGCTTTATGTCTCAGTTACCGGCGTCATTGTTTACGCCATGCTGGCCGCAGCCCGGGCATGACCCCGATGTCATCCCGCACGAGAGTTCCGATGAACGATCCACACATCTTCGCCTCTGATTCCCCACCCGTCAGCGATGGGACACGCGAGCTTCTCATCGGCGGTTTATCGATATTAGGCGTTGGGCTGGTCGCGCTCCTGCTTGCTGCAACCGTCCTGGGAGGCATCAATCGCGACGGCGCTCACTCCAACTCCGGCTGGTTTGCCCTGATCGTTGGCACGATGTGCGTTCCATTCGGGCTGCTGCTGAGCGTGCTCGGCCTGGCCAAATGGCTCCGAAAACTCCGAAACTGACCTGCAGCACAACCGAAGCCCGCACCGATCCAGCCTCACTCTGCTATCCTTTTGCTTAACCTTTCGGAGAAGATATTCATGGCCAAAAGTGTGAATAAAGTCATTCTGCTTGGCAACGTCGGCAAAGACCCTGAGTTCAAGGCCCTGCCGAGCGGGCAACCCGTGGTCAACTTCAGCCTGGCCACCAGCGAGCGATTCAAAGACCAGCAGGGCAACCAGCAGGAGCGCACGGAATGGCACAATCTCGTCGCCTACGCAAAATTGGCTGAGATCGTGCGGGACTATGTCAAAC
>JAJZDO010000042.1 GCA_021805955.1 Acidobacteriota bacterium | reverse complement strand
TGTGAGGCAAATTTTGCTTCAGTTTTCTTCGAACCATTGAACACTTCGATTAGATAAAGGCGCGGTGCGGAGGGCGCTCTGTGTATCGTCCGCGCGGGCCGCGGCGTCCCCACCGGTACATTCGCTTCCCCGAAAAGACGCGCCAAGCCCGTCCCTGGCGTATCTACCAGTTTTGTATCCAGCGGGTTCCGCAGAACGAGCTGAATTTTTGTTTGATTGCTGGCGAGACTCAACGCCTCCGCCTGTTGTGGAGTTACCAGCAGGTTGACCACCTGGACCTGCTGCGGTTTTCCTTCCGCGTCTCGCTGGATATCTGTCCCGGCGGACAGAACTTGTATGTTTTGCAACAGTGTCCGAACCTGTGATCCTTGAGGGTTGACGTTGCTGGTTCCGGGAGGATTGCCGGAGATTAATACGTCGACCCGCATTCCCGGTGTCGCGAACCCAGCGACGCCCACGACTTCGTCAACTTTCACCGCGCACGCCCGCATCCCGTCCGGTATGGTTGCCGCAAGACCGCCGCCAGATCCAGGGGGGGCCAGACGGCTCTCCAGCACTGGCTCACCAACGTAGAGATCGGAAATTACTCCTCTGCCGATCACATCGGAAGGCTTCAGAATGGCACCCTTCGGCAGGGTACCGACGATGTCGACAGTTGTCAGATCAACCGGGCGAAGAACGCTGCCTAGCTTGATATCTGTCGCCGCGGCGACCACCTTAGTGACCCTGTGCTGTGGCCCTCCCAGGCGGTTTCCGACAACGCGAAAGACCAGATAGCTGCATGCAATGGCCACGACAAAAGCGATCAAAAGAATACTGGTTAGTCTGCGGTTCATTCAGGCACCTGTTCGAACTGATGTGTCGTCAGTCCGATTTCCCTAGACCTCATCGCAATTACCATGCCAAAGGAAGCAGGGTCGCCAAATGAGAGGTTTAGCGGTTTAGGCGGGAACCGAGTGTGAACGCATGTATACCACTCGACTTTGCTGTGTAGCCGCACAGACACGCCTGGCGAGGCAGGTTTCAGGTTTGCAGGAACTTACAGCCGAACTGGTTGGCCGGAAAATTGCTGACATTCCATATGAATGGTAGTGGAAGCGATACCACACTGATAGCATCCGCGTACTCACCGCAGTGCGAGACGATGCTTCCTGTCGACGAAAGTACGCTGTCTGCAGGAGTGCCGGAATAAACGAACCGCAACCTTGAATAAAACGAAACTGGAAGAGTATCCAAGGGCTTGCTTTAGGGGTGGGGGATGCCACGTTGAGTTCTTCTAGCATCATCACGATTTTCTCGACCGATCCACCGCCGCGCACCCGACCAGGGTTCTTCATGTTCTCCATAGCGACGCATGGATTGGTTCTGGGCCTCGCTGTGCTCGCCATAAACGATGCGCCAAGAATCGATGACCCTCCAATCACGCATCGATATACGACGCGCATTGTCAAACTGCAAGGGTTCGAACCAAAATTGCAATGGTCGCCTGGAGGCGGAGCTATGCATGCTTCCGTGCAACCGCAGATGCACGCCGCTCGATCCGGAGGACGACCCGTTGCGGCCGCCACTCCCCAATCGCTTGCCTTTCGAGTTTCCGCACCCATCACGCTGGTACAACCGGACATCGCGCAAAAGACAATGCCGCTGCTGAAAGCGCCAATTCCGCTGGTGGTGATGTGGACTCCGCCGACGGTCCCGATCGAGAAGATCATTCCGCGTCCGTCCCAATCTACGACGTCAGCCAACGTTCGACCCTCGCTCTCGATGCCGAATCATGAAGTCAATGTCGCCAATGTAGAGATTTCATCTTCCTCCTCCGTCTCGGCGACAGTTCCAATCGTCGCAAGCAATACCTCACCCATCCGGGTCCCTGGACTTCAAATGCCGCAAGTACCCGCAACGGCAGACAAGCCATCGGCTGCGCCGACGCCAGCGACCGTATTGTCGGTCTCCGATGTACTTCCCTCGGAGGGAATTATTGTGTTGCCCGCTGTGAACCAGACTGCAGCGGCGTCGAACTCAGACTCATTCACACCTGGCCGTCCAGAGAGTACGTCCGAGACAAGCGATGGAACCGCACCCGGCAAGCAGAGTGGGAGCGGGGCAGATGCGGATTCAAGAGACCATGGCGACCAGCGCGCCGATGCAACAGGGAAAGGTTCAGCGCCTGGAGAAAACGATGGAAATAAGGGATCGAACTCAGGGACGGAGTCAGGGCCTTCAGCAGGCGATGGGCCCACGGTCACTCGCATCAGCCGCCCGAGAGACGGTCATTACGGAGTCGTCGTCGTCGGAGCTTCGATGGCGGACGAATATCCTGAAACATCTGGCATATTGGCGGATAGACTCGCGTACACCGTTTACCTGCAGGTGGGTGCCGAAAAGAATTGGGTTTTGCAGTACTGTTTACCGCGCGCACAGCAAGCCACAGGCAACATCGCTCGGCCCGATGCACCGTGGCCATACCTGATCGTGACACCCCATTTCGCCGCAGACACCCTGGATACGGATGCTCTGCTGGTGCATGGTTTTATTAATACTGGAGGACGCTTCGAGCACCTCACCGTCGTCTTCCCGGCGCAGTTCCCGCAAACGAAGTTCGTTTTGAGCGCGCTGCAGCAATGGCAGTTCCGACCAGCCGCACAGAATGGAAAATCGACGGCCGTCGAGGTACTGCTCATCATTCCCGAAGAACCAGAATAGACCTCTCTCCTGAATCAACGGTTGATTCCATTCGCCTCCCCCATTCGGTGCAGGCTATTGCGAAATCACCATCGACGATGTGCTGCTCATCGTGAGCGTGCTTGCCGTGACAAAGGGGATTGCCACAGGAAAGTTGTAACTCACCATTACGGTTACAAGATCGCCTGGATCGTTGCATGCAGCCGACGCGCAAACCGCTCCTGCTGGGTAAGCGGACCATGTCGTTGTCACGGTCATGTTCGACGGGTTGATTCCGGGAAAACCAAGGTTCTGCACGTAGGTCTGGATTTGAGCCGCAGTGGCATTGCATTCATAGCCGGGGGGCGCGCAGGCGGATCCACGCACCATTGCAAAACGGCTGCCTTCCCGCGCCGCATCGGAGACGAAGTGATAGGTGTATAGCGCCAGACACATCACAATCAGACCGAACAGGATCATCGACAGAACGATCATGCTCAGAGCCATTTCAACAATCGACGATCCTTCCTCGCTCAGAACGCGGGGACGGCTACGGCGAATTGCTCGCTGAAGTGTCTCCGGGAGCCTCCGTGAAGAGACCAAGCCAGCTTTTGTTCGCATCTGCATTACTGTTCTACTCGCATAATGGCCTGTCCCGTAAGCGCAAATGTGGTTGGAAGTCCCGGGAGATGAAATAGAGGATCGAAGGACGCACTGGTATTCACCTGAACATACTCGATAATTCGCGCTGGACTGGGGCACGAAGTAAGAGCGGTCGAGCAGGTGATGGTTCCTCCTGTGGAGCAGGCACAGAAATTGGTGGCTAAAGCGGTCACGCCCGTCATGTTAGCTGCATCCGTGGTAGCCACCAGCTCGATGTTGGTGAAGTCGGATGCCGTAATGTGACTGAGCGACCCATACGAAGCGCCTGCGCGGGCGGCATTGCTCACTTCGATGGCGGCGTAGGCCAGGCGTCCAAATTCCGCTGCTCCTACCAGCAGTAGAATGAAGATCGGAAATATCAGCGCCAGCTCCACCAGCGACTGGCCGCGGTCGTCACGCATTTCCCCACGCGACACAGGTTTGCGGCCACTGTGCCTTCTCGGATTATTTTGTCTTCGATCTGCCAGATTCGTCATGATCTACTCCACCAGCGCAACTTTCGTGAGTGGGGAGTTACCGACGGTTGTGGAATAATTGGTAATGCTGAGTGTCGCGGTCTGATCATTCAGAGTGCCCACAATCAAGTCGGTGATGAGTTGGATTCCGCCGCTCGTGTCGCCACCGCTATCGTGCAGAAACAATTGCGCGGTCGGGGCGTAGATGATGCCATCGATCGTTCCGGTAGAATTGCCAAACTCAAAAGTGATCGTGTTCGTGTTGGCCGGAGGTTGCATGATGGCGATGCCACCGTAAGAACCACCGCAGGGTGGCAAAGTACCAGCAGCGCACGGAGCCGGCGCGACAAGGTTTAGATTTGTGGCGGCGGTCCCTTCCGAGAGCGCACCGTTATAAATGTCCAGGGTTGTGCCACCCGCATCCGAAGTGACGCTGCCGCTCAGGCTCACGTTACCCTCAAACACATAGGTCCCCGCACCCAGCTGCGCATTGCTGATATTCAAGGTTCCCAAGCCCCCGTTGCTAAGGGGAGGCGCGCTGTAACAGCCGGCGGATATTGGTCCCGTCAGATTGCCGCCGGACGGAGTCGTGCAGGTCATCGTAGTGGGGTCGGGAAACACCATGCCACCGTAAGGACAGCTCACCGGTGCAATTCCTGTAACCGGAGCTGGAGTGCTGTCGCCGGTTTGGCCGCCATCGCCGCCCACAACGCCGACCGAGCCGGCCGTTAGTGACCCTGCGCCTCCCGTGAACTGCAGCGCATCAACATTGTTGGAATCGACAACCACGCCGCACTTCGGCGCGGATAAGTCGAACGACCCCTGCAAGCTCATGGCATCCGACGCCGATGGATTGCAAACGTAGACGCAGTCGTTGGACGAAGCTCCGTTCCATGCCACAGCCCTGGCCGTGATCGTCTGGGAAGCGATATTGAAAATATTCATAAAGAATGTAGGCTGGTTCTGCGAGACGATCACTTCCACATAGCCGCCAGTCTGCCCCGCGTACGCCCCATACATTGGCGGCGTGTTGACCGTAACCGTTCCTCCATTCGTTCCGATCGTCACACCATTCTGTGCTGCCGCCGCGTCGGCTGCCGCTGTCATATCTCCATAATTCAGTTCTGCCGCACCTGCAACCGCGGCGCTGTCGGCTGCGATTTGCAGATTTCTCTTCGCACGCAGCAGTGTTCCGATATCGGCTGCGAACCCGACAAAGCCAAGCAAGCATGTCATGCATAGAAGCGTAAGAATCATCGCTTGGCCGCTCTCATCTTTCAGCTTCTTCGCGAATTTCATCGGTTCCTCCCCGAACATCTGGCGCGACAAATTGACGCTGCCCTGTGTCCGTCGTACCCCGCCTTGACCGTATCTTCCGGTTTCCTTCAGCCTTTCGTGATGCGTGATATTGCAGATGTACTATGTCACTTCAAAACATTGCCCACTTTAAACCTGCCGCACAAATCTCTTCATGGAATCCCGGTTCCTCCCGTTGCCGCGCGGGTCGTGCCCATTCTGGTAAGGATTTTTTTCAGACGGCAAAAACGCCAATCCAACGCCATCCTCTCCCCATCGAACCGCCCTGGCATGCATTGCGATCGAATGCTCGGGATCCCCATCGCCAGCCCCCGTCTGTTGCAGTCTCATCATCACTACCGTGCCCAAATACCAACGCTCTTTGGTCAATAAATACATTCCGGTCAGGCTGATCTCCCGGATGGGGTGCGGGGTAGGGAGACCGCCATCCCAGTAATACGCGACGAGTCCAGGAACCGCCCGCCGCTCCGCCTTGCGGCGCTCCTTGCCCACCAGTCCTCGCAAAAAATTCTTGACCAGGTTCTCCATACTTCACATTCGGCTCATTTCCTTTGGCCGCTGAGATATTTCGGGAACCTGTTGCATCAATCGCTCTTCTATCTCGTCAGCCACGCAGATTACCAGTTGGTCTCCGGGCTGCGTCTGAGACGAGTAGATGGTGTGTGTCGGCAATTCCAGTACGCTTGCAGCACGGATTCTCAACGGCGCCACATTAAAGCGGGGGAAATGTTCAGTCACGTAAACGACACGAAGGTGCTCATCCAGATAAATCAGGTCGAGCGGAAACAGCACGCCCCAAGTGTGGACTCCACTCGAGGGAACCACCCAGAGTCCCTCGTCGGACCGCATACTGAGTCTTCCAATGAGGCCTTTGAGCCGCGTAAAAATAGTGTCCGCCGCAGTAACCCCCAAGCTGAGGAAGCATTCACGCGTTTGGTTGTATACGCAGTATGTCGGTCTTTCCATGTCATCCCCAGCAATCTGGTGGTTTCCGCAATTCTGACTTCTATTCAGGCTCAGGGTTTAGCACGAGGACCCAAGTAGCCGCGCAATGTTTCACGTCAACATCACTCAAGATGCAGACGTTCCCTAGCCAAAACCAGGGACGAAGCAGCCACATCTTCCCAATGGAAGAGGATGGGAGTCGTCCCGCTGAGGTATTGTCGGCCCTGCACATGGGCCCAGCACGCGCCCCATGTGCCGGGCCGATAGCTTTGCTGAAAAACTGTTAGCGAACTCGTGTACGGCGGCGCTGAATCAAAATGAACAGTATGACTACACAAAAGACACCAGCGACGATTCGAATGATCTCTACGTTATTCATCGGCTTCTCCCTTCTCTCAATGGTTGAGGTACTTCTGAAACGATTCAGACATAATGATGACTGCCGGACCCAGAGTCACCAGAAAGAGCGACGGAAAAATAAAGAACACGAGCGGAAACACCAGTTTGATCGTGGTCTTTGCCGCTTGCTCCTCCACTTTCTGACGACGCTGGGTTCGCAGGGTGTCAGAGTGAATCCGTAAAGTTTTGGCCGTGCTGGTTCCAAACTGTTCCGACTGAACCAGGACAGAAACTAGATTGCGCACGCTGTCCACGCCTGTACGATCGGCAAAATTTCTCCACGCATCCGTGCGAGGACGACCTGCACGCTGTTCCAGAACCACCACGCTCAACTCATCGGTGATGGCCGGTTGAGCCAGACGAAGTTCCTCGGAAGTGCGTTTTGTGGCCTGGTCCAGACTCTGGCCGGCTTCGATGCAAATGACCAGAAGATCCAGGACATCCGGCAGACTGCGGCGGATCGCCTTCTGCCGTTTGGTAATCTGCCGGCTGAGCCAGAAGTCCGGCGCAAGGAACCCTAGTCCAAGCACTGCCAGATACACGATGAAAGGACTGGAGTGGGCGAACCCAGTTACCATGACCAGCACGCATGCAATCAGAGGAATAAGAACCTTCGCGCCATAGAAGTTTTTCAGCGCCGATTCCCGGCGATAGCCAGCACGAACCAGGCGCTGTTGCGCAACCGAGACCTCCGCCTGGCTTTTCGGTAGAAGACGCTCGAATTGTTCGACAACTCCGCCAAGCGCCATACCAGTCTGCTGAGCGACACCCGACAGTTTTCCCCGTTTTTCGCTTGGCCTGACAACGGCGTTGATCCGCTGCAGCATCGTTTCCCGATAGAACAATAGAAGGCCGCCGCTGACGAACAATAATAAAACCGCGAAAAATGTAAAGACGGCGAATCCCATAACTCACCCTTTAAACTTCCATATTGACGATCTTTCGAATGATCAATGCCCCGACGATCATCATGCCCGACGCCGTGTAGAGAAGCTTGATGCCGATTGGACGCTTCCACAAGATACTGATCATGTCCGGGCTGATCAGATAGAGTGCCATGCCCAGCACAAGGGGAAGGAAAGAAAGAATCCAACCCGTCAGGCGTCCCTGAGCGGTATGCACACGTACCTGGCGCTTCAGACGATACCGCTCACGAATTACATATGCAGTCTTGTCCAAGACCTCGGCAAGATTTCCGCCACTCTCTTTTTGAATCAGGATTGCAGTCACAACGATTCTTAAATCCTGCAATGGAACTCGCAGGAGCAAATTACTCATGGCTGTTCTCAGCTCAAGCCCGTAGTTCTGCTCCTCGAAACAGACGCGGAACTCGGTACCAATGGGATCCGGAGATTCATGTGCGACCAGACCCAATGCGGCGATCAAACTGTGGCCAGCGCGGAGCGCGCTCACCATTAGATCCAATGCCTCCGGCAACTCCTCTTCAAATTTATTGAAACGCTGTCTGCGTTTGTGCAGCACGTAGAATATTGGCCCTCCTCCCGCAATCAGTCCAATCCCCGCTGCAAAAATGGCAGTTCCAGTCCGCAGATAGATCAGGTACGCTGGGAACGCAAAACAGGCGGCGGACATCAATAGCAGACCGCCGGCAGTCCATTTCACATTGGCCTGGTACAAAAGACTACGCAACTGTGGAGCAACATCAAACTCCAACAGCCAGCGATTGATCCAAGGAACTGCGCTGAGCAATTCGCTCTTGCGAATGTCCACGATGGGATCGCCGGTTTTCGACTGTTCCACTACAAGCGCCGACTCCAGCACTGCCAGGGTCTGCTTGGTTTGCTGCGAGGCGCCCGTTCCGCTCGCGATCAGGAGCAGCGCCAGCACCGCAAATACGCCGATAAATACAAGCACCACCAGCAGTAACATATCTCGACTCACAATCCTTGTTAGTTCACTTCCAACGCTTGCTCAAACAAACCCGTCGGCAGAAATATCCCGGAAATTCGTAGCTGTTCAAGAAATTTGGGACGAATATGCGTCGGCTGGAATGCACCAATGACCCGGCCGTCCGGTCCTATGCCTTTTTTGTGGAAATTAAAAATCTCATGCATGCTGATCACGTTTTCTTCCATTCCGGTGATCTCAGAAATGCTGGTAACCTTACGGCTGCCATCGCTCAGACGGGAAACCTGGATCACGAGGGCGATTGCGGAAGCCATCTGCTGGCGCACCGTTCGCTCTGGAATATTCAAATTGCTCATCGCGACCATTGATTCCAGACGGGACAGCGCATCCCGGGGAGTATTGGCGTGAATCGTTGTCATAGATCCCTCGTGGCCAGTATTCATGGCCTGCAGCATGTCGAACGCCTCCTCACCACGCACCTCGCCAATGATGATTCGGTCTGGGCGCATACGCAGGCTGTTGATGAGTAGTTGACGCTGACGAATGGCTCCCACCCCCTCAATGTTGGGCGGCCGGGTTTCCAACCGGACAATATTTTCCTGCGCCAGTTGTAATTCGGCTGCGTCTTCGATGGTCACAATGCGCTCATTCGGCGGAATATTATGCGACAGGATGTTCAAAAAAGTCGTCTTCCCGGCACCGGTGCCACCGGAAATCAGGATGCTGATGCGAGCGCGAACCGCTGCGGCCAGCATTTCCATCATCTCGGGTGAAACTGTCTTCAACTCCACCAACTGTCTCGCGGAAACCGGGCCTGTCCCGAAACGTCGAATGGAGAGGGCAGGGCCATCCAACGCCAACGGCGGAATAATGGCGTTCACGCGGGAACCGTCGGCCAGTCGGGCGTCGACCATGGGAGAAGATTCGTCTACCCTGCGGCCAACGCGGGAGACGATGCGGTCAATGATCTGCAACAAGTGGCGATCATCGCGAAAAGTAGACTGGATCCGCTGCAGGACTCCGGCACGCTCAATAAATACATGGTCCGTACCGTTCACCAGAATTTCTGAGACCGTCTTGTCCCGAAGCAACGGCTCCAATGGGCCCAGGCCAAAGACTTCATCGAGCAGGTCAGCTTGAATTTTCTCTTGCTCGCCTAGGCTCAACGGCACTTTCTGCTCGGTGATGATCTGGTTCACCATGCCCGCCACCGCCTGGCGCGCCTGCTGCGAGTTCACGCGCGACAGCTTCTCCAGATCGAGCTTGGAGATCAGTATCCGGTGTGTTTCCGACTTGAGCTTCTCGATATTCAGCGCTTCCACAATATGCCACCCATCCGTTGCTGCAAACAATCTTTCTCCCGCTCTTAACCGAACAAGCTAAAACCTTTCTTTTTGTCCGAATTCTTTGGCAAGCCACAGGCCACTCTTGCCATTTGCCGAATCACCCGTGAGATCGAAGAGTTCTTCAGCGCCAGAGCGCTGGCTGTATTCTGCGCGAGCTGAGCAGTTTCATAGTCACTGGGAACCTTCCATTGCGGCTGCAGGGTCAACGCCTTGCCGATCTCTTTTTCGTCGATCCCAAGTGGGCGCTGAGTAAAGCGATTGAGCACGACCTCCGGCTTGAATCCGGAAGCGGCAAAGAACTCAGCGATCATACGATTGGAATTGCGCAATTCAGGGACGCCGACCTGCGTAATTAAATAGACGGTGGAGGCGTCCCTGAACAGTGTCTTGACGGCGGGGGTTATGTTGGAACCGGCGTCCACGATCACGAAGTCAAAGGTTTGCCGTGCCACAGCGACCACCTTCTCGACCGCCTCGACAGGGGCTGAAATCGGAATGTACACGTCCGGCGTGGCTAGAACCGAAAGTCCCGAACTATGTTTGCTCAGCAGCTTCGAAAAGAAATTCGAGTCCAATCGGTTGAAATTCTCAAGCGCGTTCGCCACCGAGAATTCGGAGCGTATACCCAGGCTGAGGGCGGCATCGCCGATCGGCAGATCCAGATCGATCAAAAGAGCATTTTGCTGGGATTCCTGGGCGATCGCTACAGCGAAGTTGGTGGCGATGGTGGTAACGCCGGAACCACCCTTAGCTCCGATAAACACCATGAGTTTCCCCAACGCCTTTCTGTTGGCGGGACGAACCGCAGGGCGGCGCACCATGGCGCGCACCATGGCTTCTTCAATCGCTCCCGGGCTGATGGGTAAGGGCAGGAACTCGCGGGCGCCCGCTCGCATGCAACGAACCAGCATGGCAGAATCTGAACGCGCAGAGTAGACCATCACAGTGACGGAGTTGTTGACGCTGATCGCCTCGATAAGGTCCAGAGCATGTTCCGGATCGGTATCCAGCTCAATAATGACGACGTCGTAGTGTGACTCCAACAGCCGAGCCACGTCATCCAGCCCGGGATACGAAGTCAACTCTCTGGTGATGCGTGCCTGTGACCCTGCCAGGGCACTTGCAACTGCGTTACGGCGCAACTCCTCGGGGCCAATCAGGGCCACCGTCAAGGTGGAGGCTCCCAGGGAATCTCGATCCTGAGTAGTTGTGGCCATCAGCAACTCGCAATCCCCTTGTGCTTGCGTGATTTTGCCCATCTGAACTGAAGTTTGCATGTCATCCCGTCAATCCGCAAAAATATGTACATCCGACCTCAATGAGAAAAAAAAGAGATGAGTGTGCCGATCGCAATTGCAGGCGCATATGGCATCTTGCGCGTCAGCGGATTGCTGAGAACCAGATCGGGATGAGGGCGAAGTCCGCGTTTTCTCAGCCCGAAAAGCAACTCTCCGGTTCCACTCAACAGTTCACCGACAAAGCCGCCGACAATTGCCCAGCAAAGTGCCATCATTCCGCCTACCATTCCCGTTATCACCAGTGCCACCAGCAACTGGGCGGGCCCGATCCAGGCTCCCACAGCGGCGCACAGTTTCAAATCACCCATTCCCATTCCACCCATCCAGCAAAAGAATCCAAGAACAAGGGTTCCCAGACCAACCCCCAACAAGCTTTGCCCGACTCCATGCCAACCATGGATCCAGCCCGAGACTGCCACTCCTGCCAGCAGAAAGGGCAATACCAGCCAATTTGGAATGCGGCAACTGCGCACATCTGTAAAAGTTGCGATAGCCAGAACAATCAGAGTCGGCCACCAGGCGATCGAATGCATACACCTACTCTTTCTCCCATTCCAGAAAACACTTGTGGAAGTGCAATCGTCCGTCCAAACCGGTCAGCGTCGGGAACAGTCTAAATTCAATGCGTTATGGACTTTGTTACCGGAATGGGTGTGCACGGTTGTTTACAGACCAGCCCGGTAAGTGACGAGGTGGATACACCCGACGGGTACTTCATCGCATTGGGAAACAGAAAGCGGAGATCCGCAATGGGACCGGTTACGAAGTCAAAACCAGCTACATGAACCGTTTGCAGGCTGGAGACAGGAACCTTTCGCGTGACCTTTTCCATATAGTCGCGGTAGGAGGCGGAGCCATCTGGCAGAGGGAAAAAAACGAACCGGGAGTATGAGGCAACGGGCAGCTCGGACAGCAGGCGTGTGTCACGCCCGTGCATGGCGAACACACGCTCGCCTTCTCGGAGCCGTTCTTCCGGGTACTCCACCGTGAAATAGTCGGGCAGATAATACCCAGCATGGCGATAGCCCAGGAAATGCGAGTCGAAACCAATGATCAGCGTGCCCTTTGCCGAAGCAACCTGCGGAAGAGCGGAACGGACAGCCTCTAGTGTCGCCTCAAATCGCCGCACGGAGCGATAGGAACAGTAGAAGGGAGAGGCGAGATAGAGGAGGACATTCGCGGTCGCACACAGGGCGATGACCGCGATCTTGGCTGGCCTGCGCAATGCCGCGTTCTCATACCACTGAGACCCCCAATACCCTAGCCACACGCAGGCTGGTGCCGCCAGCAGCAAGAGGTAGCCGCTGTTGACAAATTTGAGAAAAATTAACGTGAAGAAGCAAAGTGCCGGAGCTATCCACACCCAGGTAAATATCGTCTTGCGCGGATCGTTTGGCCCAGGTTGGTACATCGCGCCGAGGGGAGCGATGGACGCAGTGCCGAATGCCAGAAAATAGATCAAGACGATGGTAAATGCGCGTGCAATCGAGGTTGCGGGCGAGGAATTGAAGACTGTCGTCTTCGCCGGTACCAATCCCCAAAGCGAGAACAGCGCCTCGAAATAGGCTTTGAAACCGCCGCTAGCTGCAATCATCGGCAAAAACCAGGCAATAAGCGCCGCTGACAGAACGGCGATCGCGGCCAATCTTCTCTTCGGTGCGTGGCGCAGCGAAAACAAGAAAAGAGGACCTAGAAACAGGAGTGACGAGGGGCGAATGCCCGCCGAAATCCCAAGAACGATAGCGGTTGCGAAAACAAGATTGTCTCGCCCGCTGTAGAGACGCCAACATAAAAGTCCAATCAGGGCGGAAAAGAATGCTTCTACGCTGTAGGTCAAGGCAACCGTGCCGTGAAACCATGCCAGAGGCGACAGCAGGAAAAGGACTCCGGCGAACTGAGCAGCGCGGACTCCAAACCACTCTTGAGCCAGTCGGTATATGACCGGGACGGTTCCACAGCTGGCAAGAATACTCAGGATGACGAGTGCGAGGTTGGCATTTTGAAGGGGAACGTTTAGCAGGCGCCCCAGGCATATGTACAGAAAATAGCCGGGCGGATGTGGCTGGTACACGCGAGGGTCGAAACGGGCCATCCCCAAGGCGAAATTTACGGAGTCGATGTCATAGAGATAGCGGCTTCGGAAGGCAAACCGTGTCGCAGCAACTGCGCCCGTGAGAAGTGCAATATCCAGCCAGCGCCGCGAGACCATACCCGAAAGCCAGCAAGTAGAGTGCCAAGCTGGGTTGTGAATGCAGATTGTGCCGTCCGTGTTGATGACAGTTAGTCTATTAACTATCTAGAATGCATTACCTCAATTACTAAAGTTTTCTCGACATCCCCCCCTCG
>JAJZDO010000753.1 GCA_021805955.1 Acidobacteriota bacterium | reverse complement strand
TGCTGGACGGAACGCTGAAGAAATTTCCGGCCGGGGTGAAAGTCCCACGCACTGGCCGCATCAAGATGGGGACGGAATCGAATGGCGGCTTCAAGAACATTGCCATCTCGAACTGCATCTTTGAAGGCTGCCACGGGCTGGCGCTGGAGACCGTGGATGGAGCACTGCTGGAAGACATTGCGATTACGAACATCACTATGCGCGATATCGTTAGCGCTCCTATTTTTCTGCGGCTGGGCGCTAGAATGCGCGGTCCGGCAAATGTTCCGATCGGTCAACTGCGAAGGGTTTTGATCAGCAATGTTGTCGCGTCGAACGTAGCGCCCCAGCAATGCTCCATTCTTAGCGGTATTCCAGGTCGCGCGATGGAAGACATCAAGATCAGCGATGTATTCATTCAGCACCAGGGCGGTGGGACGCGAGAGCAGGCCGCATTGCGCCTGCCGGAAATGGAAAATGGATACCCGGAGCCCACGATGTTTGGAGTGACGCCGGCGCAGGGATTTTATCTTCGTCACGTGAACAACATCGACATGAGTCATATAGAAATTACTTCGATTGCACCGGATGCGCGGCCTGGTTTTGTTTTGGACGACGTCAAGGATGCGGATTTTCTTCGCATAAAAGCGCAGAAGGGGCCGGGCGCGCCGACTTTTTCGCTGCAGAATGTCGATAATTTCACTTGCTCGCTGAGCCGGGGAGTTCCAGATACGACGTTTGCCCACGTTACGGATAAAGCCCTGTAGTATCCAGCGGGAGAAAGAGGGTAATGCAATGGCAAAGGGTGCGATCGGCGATGAGGAAGCACGTTCATACAAGGAAGACGGCTACGTTCTTGTCAGGAACATGCTGGACACGGATGAGATCGGGTTGCTGGGCAGGACGGCGCGGGAGGATCGCGTGCTGGATCAGCACTCCTATGGGCGCGCCGATGGAGAAGGCGGGACCGTCCGGCTGTCGTTGTGGAACCATCCTACGGATACGATTTACGGTGCAGTTGCGCGGTGCGAATCCATTGTGAACACGGCGGAGAAGCTGCTGGAGGGTGAGGTCTACCACTACCACTCCAAAATGATTATGAAGGACGCCAAAGTGGGCGGCGCCTGGGCCTGGCATCAGGACTATGGGTACTGGTATCGGAATGGCGTGCTATTTCCGCTGCTGACGAGTGCTTTTATTGCGATTGATCGCGCGAACAAAGAGAATGGCTGTATGCAGGTGATCCGGAGATCGCACGAACTGGGACGCATCGATCATGTGACCACAGGGGATCAGGCAGGCGCGGACATGGAGCGGGTGAACGAGGCGCTGAAACGACTGGATCTGGTCTATGTCGAGATGGAGCCAGGGGACGTGCTGTTCTTCCATGCCAATCTGCTACATCGCTCGGACCGGAATCGCTCAGACAATCCGCGCTGGTCGATGATTTGCTGTTACAACGCCGCTCGCAACAACCCGTACAAGAAATCCCATCATCCTTGCTATACGCCGCTGGTCAAAGTTTCCGATACAGAGATTCGCAATGCGGGGAGGAAACGTTTTGCCGATTCCCTAGACGACGCAGCATGGTTGGAGCCAAGCAAGGATCTTAGCGTGGAGAGTCTGCAAAAAGGCGCGTCGTAGCCAGGCACGCTGTGTCTCGATTCTGAGGAAATCTCCCGCAATTCCGTAGAGCCATTCGTTGCGAAGCGAGGCTGCAGGTACATTGGATTCAGAAGGCAATCGAAGTGGACGAGCAAGCCAAGCAGACAGCAAGCCGCAAGACCTACGAGATTTCCCTTTCAGGGTATGACCTGATCAATTCTCCGCGCCTCAATAAGGGAACGGCCTTCTCGGATCACGAACGCGATGTATTTCACCTGCACGGTTTATTGCCGCCGCATGTGGGCAGCCTGGCGGAACAGATTGAGCGGAGGCTTCAAGCGCTGCGCCAGCAGTCAAGCTCCTTCCACAAATACAGTTTTCTACGCGACCTGCAGGATGCGAACGAGACGCTGTTTTATGCTCTGTTGCTGCACAACATCGAAGAGATGTTGCCTCTGGTGTACACACCGACTGTGGGGGAAGGGTGCCAGCGGTTCAGCGAGATATGGAGAAAGCCACGCGGTCTTTTCCTCAGCTATCCAAATAAGGATCGTATTGGTCAGATACTGAGTCATTTTCGTTACGATGACGTGAAGTGTATTGTGGTCAGCGATGGCGAACGGATTCTGGGGTTGGGCGATCAGGGGGCGGGGGGCATGGGTATCCCGATCGGGAAGATGGCCTTGTACGCGGCGCTCGGCGGCATTCATCCGGAGCATTGCCTTCCGGTCCTTCTCGATGTCGGCACAGACAATGAGGAAAGGTTGAAGAGTCCAATTTACATTGGATGGCAGCAGCATCGGGTTCGCGGCGAAGAGTACGACGCTTTCGTGGATATTTTTGTCAACAGCGTGAAGAAACGCTGGCCGCACGTACTGCTGCAATGGGAGGATTTTGCCGGCTCGAATGCCGCTCGACTTCTGGCCCGCTACAGAGACCAGCTATGCACGTTCAACGACGATATTCAAGGCACAGCGGCTGTGACGGCTGCGACGCTACTTTCTGCTATTAACGTTACGGGCGTGCCGCTCGAGCAGCAGAAGATCGTTGTATTCGGCTTCGGGACAGCGGGCATCGGGATCGCCGATATGTTGGTGCAACTGATGCACGACTCAGGCATTCCGAAAGAGGATGCTCGCAGTCGCTTCTACGCTGTCGATCGTTACGGTCTGGTTAGAGAAAACGGCAAAGATGTGCGGCCCGAGCAGCTACCCTACGCCCGCAAGGAACAGGAAGCGCGGGATTGGAAACCTGCAAATGGGGAAATACCACTGCTGGATGTTGTGCGCCAGGCCAGGCCTACGGTCCTGATCGGAGTGTCCGGTCAACACGGGGCTTTCACTGAGGACGCAGTTCGCGAAATGGCAAGACACACACATCGGCCCATCATCTTTGCGCTTTCGAATCCCACCTCATGCAGCGAAGCCACTCCTCACGATCTGGCGAACTGGACAGAAGGGCGGGCGCTGATCGGTACCGGAAGCCCGTTCGAACCGGTCGAATATGGGGGGAATAAGGTCCCCATCGCGCAGCCCAATAACTCCTACATATTTCCCGGTCTGGCTCTCGGAATCATTGCATCCAGAGCCAGACGCGTCACCGATACGATGATCATGGCAGCGGCGAAGGAATTGGCGCGTCTGGTTCCCACCCACAAGGACAAGAAGGCAAATCTTCTGCCATCGCTTTCGGATTCGCGCCATCTCAGTCGCTTGATCGCCCAGGCCGTCGGCAGGCAGGCGATTCAGGATGGTCAGGCGCAGATTACGGATGAAGATAGCCTGGCGCACGAACTATTTGCGAATATCTGGGAGCCGGTGTACGTACCTTATGAGCGCAGCCCACATTGTAAAGAGACAGATTGACCCCTGTTTCGGACGGATGCTCGCGGAAGCCGGGACACTCTTAGATTGGATTGAAAGGGTTGGGGGAGGGAGAGCTTTTGCGATTACGTTGAGGCGCATTGCGCTCCCCCCAGAAGTGGATCCACGACTCACGCTCAATCTTCTTCTTGACGTTTGGCGGCAGAAACCTTTAGAGTGAATGTCAGTGATGAACTTCTCGACCACCAGAATGGGCTGTTTGTGTTGCGTGTGTACCATGCGGACACAATTCCATGCCTTCTGCAGGGTCGGGGTAGCATAAAAAGCTGAAAAGCTTTGTAGTAACCCAAATCAGACGCCCACCGACGGAAGAGCCGCTCAGGTGGGTTTTTTATTTTGGCAGAATTCCCACCCGTTCAGCAGCCGACAAGAAAGGGAACAGGACTGCCAATGACACAATATCTATACGAAGAGGAATGCGATGAACTTCCCGCTTTTAGCGTGGAAGGATTGCCATCTGTGCCGCGATTGAGCCATCTCGAGATGCTGGAAGCGGAGAGTATCCATATCCTCCGTGAAGCGGCTGCGAGCTTTGCGGCTCCGGTGATGCTGTATTCCATCGGCAAGGATTCATCTGTCTTGCTGCGCCTGGCGCAAAAGGCATTTTACCCGGGGAAGATTCCATTTCCTCTGCTGCATGTGGATACCGGCTACAAGTTTCCAGAGATGATTGAGTTTCGCGACCGGTATGTGAAGGAAGTGGGCGCGGAACTGATCGTGCATAAAAATCAGCAGGCGCTGGACGAAGGCGCTACGCCGTTCGCCCTGGGAACGCAGAAGTGCTGCGGCCTACTCA
>JAJZDO010000135.1 GCA_021805955.1 Acidobacteriota bacterium | reverse complement strand
CTGACGCTGCCTGCTCGCCGGGTGCAAATCACGGGCAAATCCGCAGAAAAAATCTCGCGCATTTCGCTGGCGGAGGCGGAGATTGTCGTCGCGGGCGGTCGCGGCGTCGGCAGCGCGGAAGGCTTTCGCAATCTCATCGAGGGGCTGGCCGACCGGCTTGGCGCTGCCGTTGGCGCTACACGTGCCGTTGTGGATGCAGGGTGGAGGCCGTATGCTGAGCAAGTCGGCCAGACCGGGAAAACTGTGCAGCCGAAAGTCTATATTGCCATCGGCATTTCCGGCGCGGTGCAGCATCTTTCCGGCATGGGGAAAAGCAAATGCATCGTTGCCATTAATAAAGATGCGGACGCACCGATTTTTAAAGTGGCGGACTACGGTATCGTCGGCGATGTGCACCAGATCGTTCCCGCTATGATCGCAGCATTACGCAAGTAGACCTACCAATGAACCGCGCTTTCGGGGCCATGTTGTATGCTTCCACTTTCTCAGAAGTATGCATTCCTGATCTTCGCGCTGGTAACTTCGGCCTGGGGAGCGCGCGGTTTCTACGGTCTCCTTCGCAGCATACGCCGTGGGCGCCCAGATACTGAAGACCGCACGGATCGTGTGTTGCGCCGACTCTGGTATGCGCTTCGAACAGCGCTCACCCAAACCCGTACATTTAAGGCGCGAGCAATTGTCAGTACATTCCACGCATGTATTTTTTACGGATTCGTGTTCTACATTCTGGTTAATTTGGTAGATGCGATCGCAGGCTACACGTCCTATTCCATTTCCTCAAGCACGGCCCCGGGCGCGATCTATAACTCATTTGCGGATGTCCTCACGATGCTCGTGGTGGTGGGAGTGGTGGCGCTGGTGATTCGCAGGTTTCTGCTTCCCGCGCGTCGTGATTTTCGTTTCAATTCGAGCACACTGCTGCATCCCGATGTGAGACAAGGCAAGATCGGCCTCGACTCGCTTCTGGTCTCCAGCTTCATCCTGTTCCACGTGGCAAGCAGGGCCATTGGAGCAGGCGCGCGGCTGGCCCAGCAAGGGCCGGACAAATTTCAACCCTTTGCGACTCTGCTGTCTCATCTCTTCACGCCGCAGAATGCGTACGCATGGCGCATCTTCGGCTATTGGGGAGCACTCGGCAGCGTGCTGCTGTTCCTCTCCTACTTCCCGTACAGCAAGCATGTCCACATCCTTATGGCGCCTGCGAAATACTTTTTTGGGCGGCGCGCGGGTTCGGGAGTCCTGCCGCCGGTTGAAATCAAGCTGGAAACAGAAAATGACCTTACCGACATTCCGCAGATTGGCGCCAAGCGTTTGGAGGATCTGACATGGCCTCGACTGCTGGACGCCTATGCCTGTATCCAGTGCAATCGCTGTCAGGATGTGTGTCCCGCCACTGCAACCGGAAAATCGCTCAGTCCGGCAGCACTGGAAATCAACAAGCGCATGGAATTGAACCATCTCGCATCCAGCCGCTCGGGGTTCAATTCTGGACAAAGCAGTCCGCACACGCTTCTTCAATTCGCCCTCACTGCGGAGGCAACATGGGCCTGCACCACGTGCGGCGCCTGCGTGCAGGTATGCCCCGTACAGGATGAGCCGATGCTGGACATCATCGATATCCGTCGCAATCAGGTGATGATGGAAGGTGAATTCCCCGCGCAACTCCACACGGCGTTCCGTGGCATGGAGAGGTCGAAGAATCCCTGGGGCATCAACCACGAGAAGCGGATGGACTGGGCCGAGGGCCTGCACGTGAAGACCATCGAAGAGAATCCGGAGCCCGATGTTCTCTACTGGGTCGGATGTGCGGCGAGTTACGATCCGCAGGCGCAAAGGTCCGCGCGCGCATTTGTTCAACTCCTAGGCTATGCGGGCATAAACTTTGCGGTACTCGGGAAAAATGAATGTTGCACCGGGGACAGTGCGCGTCGCGCCGGGAATGAGCTTCTCTACCGGGAACTTGCTGGTCAGAATGTCGCCACATTGAATGCAGTCCAGCCAAAACTCATTGTCGCCAGCTGTCCGCACTGCATGAACGCGATTGGTCACGAATACAAGCAGATGGGCGGATCGTATACAGTCCTGCATCACACCCAGTATCTCGAATTCCTGGTGACTGCAGGCAAGCTGAATGCCGACCGCCTAGATGCGACCATCACATACCATGATCCGTGCTATCTCGGCCGACACAACGGGATTTATGATGCGCCGAGAAATATCCTGCGTGTTCTCGGCGATGAATTGCTGGAGCTGGATCGCTCCCGCGAGAACTCATTCTGCTGCGGTGCCGGCGGCGCGCAATTCTGGAAAGAGGAAGAGACCGGCAGCGAGCGAATTTCCGAAAACCGCTTCCGTGAAGTGAAACAGCGGCTCAGCTCCGCTACCCACCAGAAGACACTGGCCGTCGGCTGCCCATTCTGCAAAAACATGTTGACCAGTACGCCAGGCAAAAGCGATGCCGATAGAATTGTCATCAAGGATGTGGCCGAGCTGCTGCTAGAGAGCGTGCAAAAGAAGATGGGAGTGCAGCCGATCCCTCCGCGGTTAGGTAGGGAAGTGAACGCGGTGAGCGATGCTCCACCAGCCGTGCCCGTCCCAGATTCCGCTGCCCCATCTGCGGAAGGCCCGCTGACGACCGATGTCCTTTCGGCGAAGGCATTGGCAAATGCCGAATCTGCAGCCGTGGAGCCGGCGCAGACCTCAGCAAACGATCTGCCCCAGTCGAAAGTCGCGCGCAACAAGTGGCAGCCCAAACCCAGGAACGACGCCAAACCATAATCCACGTGGAGAATCTGGACAATCATGCGACTCCCCGTCGCCGACCGGCCGGCGTACACTTGCTACTCAGAAACCATGACAAAGCATGACCCGAGCGTAGATCCGCGAGACGCAATTGAAATCCATCCGAGTGATCGAGTCGTCGTTCTCACCGGGGCTGGCATCAGCGCCGAAAGCGGACTAAAAACCTTCCGCGATAGCGACGGACTGTGGGCCGGCCACAGGGTGGAGACGGTTGCCACCCCCGAGGGCTGGGAGGTGGACCCTGAACTCGTCTGGCAGTTCTATTCTCAGCGCAGGAGAGAATGCCGGGCCAGCTGTCCCAACGCTGCCCACTATGCACTGGCGGAGTTGGAACAGGAAATCGGCGACCGCCTGTTTCTCTGCTCCCAGAATGTGGACGATCTGCATGAACGCAGCGGTTCACGCAACATGGTCCACATGCATGGGGAGCTTTTCAAGTCGCGCTGCGAAGCGAACTGCAGCGCTCCCATAATAGAAGACAGTAACAGTTACAATTCCCTCGCAGAAATCCCGCGCTGCGCATGCGGCGCCCGTATGCGCCCCCACATTGTCTGGTTCGGCGAAATTCCGCTCGAAATGACGTCCATTCAGCGGGAGATCGACCGCTGCTCCATCCTGTTGGTGGTCGGTACCTCCGGTGCAGTGCATCCCGCGGCGAGTTTTGTCCATTGGGCCAGAATGCGCGCCGGCACTCCGGCGCGAACATATTATGTCGGTCCGGAAGCGCCCCTGAATGCAGTCGCATTCAGCCGAATCATCCTCGGCAAGGCAGGCGACAAATTGCCCGGCCTATTCCGAGTTCTGTGAACAGGCGACAAGCCTGCAAGATCGAACAAAAATGTCGTCGACACAATTTTTTGAAAACAGTCAACGTGGCCCGTAGGGTCTCTTCCAATCCCACTGAACTGGCCTTGCAGCAAGGCTCACCATGAGATCGTCCGAACCACGGAGCAAATGAGTATGCGGTTTGCAGGCGGACGAAGGAAAGAAACTGCGCCAGAATGCCAATCACATTCTCTCGCAGTCGCATCTACCTGCTCACGCCGGATTCGTTCCCGTCCAGAATTGCAGGAATGTAGAAGTGGAAGAACCTGTCTGAGTCCGATTGCAGGCATACATTCGCGTTGGGCATGCCCGGCTCCACGCGCGTGTAGCCCTGATCGTCGATCTCAATGCGCATCGGTTGAGTGGGGCACAAACTTGGGTCGATGACTTCCGCCACCGCCATGGCATCAAACAAAGTCGGCGTCGGATTCAGCGTGGAAGCCGTCCACTGCTCGTAGAGAAGAGCCAACGCATCGGTGGAAGGTGTGCCCTGACGAAACAGAGTCGCCCGCATGATTTCGTCCAGCTTCATCTGCGTGGAGTCGAGCGGCATCATGTATAGCGGCACGCCCGAGGCGAAGAGCTTTCTTGCCGCGGGAACATCCATCTTGATGTTGTATTCCGCGCTCGGACCACG
>JAJZDO010000375.1 GCA_021805955.1 Acidobacteriota bacterium | reverse complement strand
GACCCTGAATCTCGGCTTGCGATGGCCTGTATGAACGGAGATAGGCTTTCCGTCCGTTGTCCTGGAAGAATTGGGAATCGAGTCCGAGATAAAAATCCGCCAGCGCTGAGCCGCTCTTGGTAGTTCCGGCAGGCAAGGTGGCGCCGGCGGGCGCGGCAGTACGCTCACCGTTAAAAGTATTATCGCCCGGAGTGAAGGAATAATCGTCCATATCGATTCGATCTCGCTCGAACTCCCCACCGAAGCTGACGGTATGCGCGCCCTGCAATTTCACCATGACGCCCTTGTAATCGAAGGATGTCGAATCCTGGGTCAGCGCGCCGCCGGAGAAAATATTGACAAATCCAGCGATATTGGCGCGGATACCGGGAAAGATGGACTCGCCGGGGGCGCCAAGCGGCACGTTCTGTCCCAGGTCCTGCAAGGACTGCAATCCTGGAGCCTCCGGAATTTGTGTACGCGCGAAGCGGCCGGCATTGACAGAATATGTTCCGGTGAAAGTGGGACTGAAGAGTTCTGTATCCGAGATAATTGCCGATTGATTGCGGAACAGGTTTAACGCGAAGAATCCCAGCGGGGCGTTGAATGGTCTTTGGAAGTTGTCCTCGTTGTAAAAATACCGCCCGATCAGGTGGTTGTTTGCATTGATCACCTGATCGATCTTGGCGAGATATTGCGTACTGTCGATGTTCGAGTTGGAGGTCGAGTTGAAAACTCCAGTTGTCGGGTTCGATGCCAGCGGCGCCAGGTATTTCTGGTAAAGCTTGCCTGATAAGGTATCGACCGGCGTTGGAATTTTGTTGTTTGGATACGGCAGACCCGTTGTCGGGTCGTAAATGGAGATTCCACTCGCAAGCAGGGCCGAAAAGTCTCCATTCATCTCCGCTGTCGTTGGCACTGTAATCGAGATTGGATTGGGTGAAGACCGTTGCTGCAAATCTTCCGCCGCGAAGAAGAAAAAGGTGTGGTCTTTCATGATTGGGCCGCCCACCGTTCCGCCGAACTGGTTCAGCTTGAATGGGGGGATTGTCTGCTGAAAATAATTCTTGGAATTCAGCGCCGTGTTGCGCAAAAATTCGTAGGCCGACCCATGAAAATTGTTCGTGCCGGATCGCGTCGATAGCTGCACCAGAGCTCCCGCGCCACCATATTCCGCGCTGTAGTTGGACGACTGGATCGTGAACTCCTGCAGCGCATCCGGATTGGGCAGGATAGGGACGGAATCGAAAAAGCGGTTCGTATAAATGGCGCCATCCAGTTGGTAGTTGTCCTGGGTTGCGCGCAATCCATTCACGCTCAGTCCCGTGTTGTCCTGCTGGCCAGATTCGGTGCCGACATTGGTCAGGACTGTGCCAGGCGTCAGGGCCGTCAATTGCAATGGATTGCGTCCATTCAAGGGGAGGTCCTGCATCTGCTTCTGGTCCACGGACGTTTGAATACTGGACGTGTCGAGTTGGATCAACGGCGCCGCCGATGTAACTTGCACGGTTTGCGCCGAGGACCCGACAGTCAGAGAGATTTCCAGCGCGAGAGTTTGTCCTGTCAGCAGTACCGTCCCGCTCCGCTTTTCGGTTTTGAAACCCGACTTGCTGATGACAAAGTTGTAGGACCCGATCGGCAAATCAGGAAAAACAAAAATTCCGTCCTGGTTGGTCGTTTCGGTACGGCTCAGCGACGTGGAAGTACTGGTTGCTGTAATGGACGCTCCGGGAATGACCGCTCCCGCCGAATCGGAGACCGTGCCCCGAATACTTCCAGTTGCTTGAGCGAATAATCGCGTTGCTCCGCAAGAAAGCAGGAGCAGGACCGACATCCCAACAAAAAATTTGCGCACTGTAGAAGCCATAGATTTTCCCTCCAGAAAATTATTCCCTTCATATCGTTCATCGGACCCTTCTCTTGCTCCTGTAGAAACGGCCTACACCAACTCTTTTCGGGAAATGATCTCATGGGACCAATACGAACGCAGCGCCATTTGCACCGGAATGGAAGCGTCAATACCCGCTTCCAGAGAAGCATTTACTTTCTTGCCTGCGATTACAGCGTCTAAGAAGTTCTTGGTATGCGCGCGCTCCAGACTTTCCGCCGAATTGACGCGCACCGGTTCTCCCTTGTTTGGTGTAAATACATAGCCATTGCGGGTCAGGTCCAGCGTTCCTTCCGTACCTTCAAAGAAGACGGAAGGATCGCTGTTCCGAATGGAAAGGACAGACGATTCAAAATTGAAATTCCAGGTATCGTACTGAACAATTGCGCTGACGGTATCTGGATTGACCCTGCCGTCGTGCAGTTGATAGATTCCGCCCAGGGCGACTGCATTCGTCGGGTGCGGATCGTCGAGCATCCACTGCGCCACATCCACCCAGTGCGTCATGATGTCGGCCAGCAGGCCGTTGCCATAATCGGGGAAATACCGCCAGGATGTATACCGGATCGTCTCATAAGGCACGTGCGGCGCGGGCCCCTCGAACAGCACCCAGTGCAGCCCTGCGGGTTTGGGCTTGTTGATGATGTGGCGCGTTTGCCAGGGGAAGTTATGCCAAACTCCGCGGGCAAAAACGACCTTGCCAAGTTTTTGCTCCCCAAAAATTTCCTGTTTGGCGCGCATGTAGTGGGCGCCGCTTCGCTGTTGCATACCGCACTGGACAACGCGTTGATACTTTGCCGCCGCGTCGAGCAATGCCGTCCGTTCATCCCAATGATGCAGTGTTGGCTTTTCCAGATAGATGTCTTTTCCAGCTGCCAGCGCGGCTGTCGCGATGGTCACATGCTGATGATCCGGCGCCGAGATCAAGACCGCATCGACGTCCTTTCTGGCAAGCAGATCCTGATATGCAACGAAAGTGTGTGGTGCCGGTGCATTCCCAAGGAGCCGAGACACAAATTTCGAAGTCTGGGCGTCGTAGATGTCGCAGACAGCTACGACCTGCACGCGTGGGTCTTGAAGAAAACCCTCGCCGGTCACAATGGTTCCCCTCCGCCCCAGTCCGATCACGCCAAGTCCGACTCGGTCGTTGGCACCTAGGACACGACCATACGAGCGGGCACTCAAGGCTGCTGCTGTGGCCGTTCCTGTATACAAAAATTCACGACGATTCATGCGAAAAACGCTCCTTGCATAGCCTTGAACGCCGGCTCCATGTAGCTCGAACCATGCTTGGAACCATCGAGGCGTTCTTCCTCGTTCAACACCCAACCCTTCCAGCGAACCTGCTTCAATGTGGCTGCCACTTCGGCCAGCGGGAATGTTCCCTGCCCCAGCACCACTTGTTTTCCATCCTTGTAATCGCGCAGATGCAAGCCAACGATGCGCGCAGAATGCTTACGCACGAACCCAGGCACATTCATACCGCCCTCATACGCATGGCCGCAATCCAGCAAAAACGATACATACTCCGGCTCCGTGCGCTCATAGAGCGCTTCCAGTTCCCCCAGCTTCGACTCGGACTCCTGCGCGGTTTCGTTGTGGTACGCCAGACGCAGGCCGATGCTTTTGCTGTACTTGCCGGCGGCATTCAACCCCGCGATCTTGTTCGCGAGTTGGGCACCATTGTCCACGGGCTTTCCGCTGAAAATCATGTGCTTCGCTCCCAGGGCCAGTCCACCAGGAGCGATCTTTTTGTAGAGCGAAGCAGGTGGAAGATTGGTCGAAGGATCATAGAGCCGGCCAGGAAGATATACATGCACACCCCAAAAAACAAGACCGGTTCTTTCGATTTGTCGGCGCGCCGTCTGCGGAGACTGGAACCGATTCATGACATTTGTAAAACCTGTCTCGAATCCGGCATAGCCAATCTGGCGTATCTGGTCGAGCACCGCAACCACGCTGTCGAAGTCCTTCCCATCCATGGTCCAGGCATTGGTCTGCGCGCCAAAATGCACACGCGGATTCTTTCCCGTCGTCTGTCCGAATGCCTGAGATAGGCCAACCGACTGCAGAACGCCAGCGGCGGACAATGTAGCGAGTCCTTGTACTATCTGTCGCCTTGTCATCATGCACCGATAAGGCTTCTTGTTCATTCAGTCGGCTATTTCTTCGATGTTCATCTTGGTGGTGGATTATATGCACTCAAGAAAATCATTGTCAATAGATAATTATCGATAGCTATAGATTGAGCGGCGAACCCGATTTTGATAGTTCTGTTATTCCTGCATACTGCACAAACCCACGCTTCTTTGGAGTCGTGGGCCGCCGGGTCATTCCAAAATTTCGCGCTGTAACGGTTTCTTGTTACACAGGTGCAGAATTCAGAGTTCGCCGCCAGCGAAG
>JAJZDO010000451.1 GCA_021805955.1 Acidobacteriota bacterium | reverse complement strand
CAGTTGTGTTTCTCCGCGATCGAACAAATTCTGGCCGAGAACCACGATGCGGAACAAGAGGATGGCCTGCAATGACGCGCCCGGCCGGAAATCTTTTGCGCTATGCCGTGTTCCCGTTTTCCTGGCCCTTGGTGTTGCCTTATGCAGTGGGAGTGCGGCTCAAGAACCTTGCCTATGACCGCCATTGGTTTGAGCCGCAACGATTGACATGGCCCGTGCTCAGCGTCGGGAATCTTTCCGTCGGCGGCACCGGAAAAACTCCCATGGTGCTATTGCTGGCGGACCTGTTGCAACAGCGCGGTTGGCAGATCGATGTGTTGAGCCGAGGCTATGGCCGCAGGAGTCAGAGGGTGGCGCGTGTCGATCCGCTGGGCACGCAGGAGGAATTTGGGGATGAGCCGCTTCTGATGGCTCGGCGTGGACTTCCGGTATATGTAGGGGCCGATCGCTACCAACCAGGACGGTTGGCGGAAAGTGCAGCGGACGCCGATGCAGTTCCCTCTCGCAGACTGCACCTTCTCGACGATGGCTTTCAGCATCGCAAACTGGCCCGCGCGATTGATATCGTCCTGGTGCAACGCTCGGATTTTGACGGACAATTGCTGCCGGCTGGATGGCTGCGCGAGCAGCTCCGCGGATTAGGGCGCGCGGACATCTGCGTTCTGCGCGCAGAGGACGCAGACGTATCCGACCGCGTGTTGCAGCGAATGCGTCGGGCAGGCCACGATCCAAACCCAGCCGATCTGTGGATCGTGGAGCGCAGGACGACGTTGCCTATGTCTCCAACTTCGATTGGCAAGGCGCTTGCATTCTGTGCCATTGGCGATGCGAAGGGCTTTTTCGATGGACTACGGCAGACCGGGCTCGACCTGCAGGCGAAGATCGCTTTTCGCGACCACCACGTCTACACGTCAAAAGACATAGAGCGCCTGCGAGCCGCTGCGCGTCGTAGCGGAGCGGAATGCTTCCTGACGACCGAGAAGGACAGCGTGCGCCTGCCGGGCGAATTTCGTGCTGAACTCGAACAAGTTGGCCCGCTCGTCGTTGCCGGACTGGAAGTTTCTCTCCGGGAAGAAAGCCGCTCAATGGAGATGCTGGAAGCGCTGCTGAACGAACGGTTTCATCATCCGGCGCACAACGTGCGATGATGAATGTTTGCCAGCCCAATTTCAAAACCTGCGTATCCTGATCGTGCGTTTGGGCGCGATGGGCGACGTTTTGCACGCGCTGCCGGCCGTGACTGCGCTGCGGACTGCCCTCGATAGGACGCTGCCTGGGAGTTGGATCGGGTGGGCCATTGAACCGCAGTGGATTCCACTCTTGTGTGCCAACTTTCGATCGCACCGTTCCGTGCGCGGGCCGCAGATGCCGGTGGTCGATGGAGTGCATCCCGTGAAGGCCAAGCGGTGGGCGCATCATCCCATTTCAACTTCGACTGTCATCGGGATTCGAGACTTACGCCGCGCCTTGCGTGCCAGAGAATACGACATCTGCATCGACCTGCAGGGCGCCATCCGATCCGCGCTGATCGGGCGCATGGCACAAGCACCGCGCATGATCGGGGAAGCGCATCCGCGCGAGCCGCTCTCGCGCTGGCTTTTTCGCGAACGGATCGAGACTACAGGAGTTCATGTTGTGGAACAGTCGCTGGAAGTGGTGAATGCTGTATTCAAAAACGATCTTCCCTATTATGCGCCGGCTTTGCCGACCGATCCCGCCACGGAAACCTGGTGCGATCAATGGCTGGCAAAGCGAGAAATAGAACGATATGTCCTGATGAATCCTGGCGCGGGTTGGGGAGCCAAGCGCTGGCCAGCCGAACGCTACGCCGCTGTGGCCGCGGAACTCGCACAGATGGGCTATGCCACGATCGTGAATGTTGGCCCAGGCGAGGCGCGCCTGGCGGAGATTGTTTGCGCCAATAACAATGCGAGCTGCTTTATGATGAGGGGAAGCATTCAGCAGCTGATCGCCTGCACCCGCCGCGCCAGCTTGTTTGTTGGCGGGGATACCGGTCCACTCCATTTGGCAGCCGCATTGAAGATTTCCGTTGTCGGCATCTATGGGCCGACAGACCCGGCCCGCAACGGTCCCTATGGAACGCGCAGCCGGGTCTTGCGGCACCCGGCGAGCAGGCGAGATCACAGCCGGAAAAGAGAGCCCGAGGCAGGACTGTTGACCATCACCGCATACGATGTACTTGAAGCTGCGGAGCAACTCTTGCGGGAGCAGGCAGAAACACGGTGAGCGAGGCTACCTTCCGTCTTCGATGGAGAAAAATATCCCGGCGCATCCGCGTCCCGCTGGGATTTCTTTTTGTCATTGTTTATTTCTGCCTAGCCCGGCCGTCGTTCCAGTCGTTGCTGACGAGCCTGATCCTGGTAGTTCCTGGAATTCTGCTGCGCGGCTATGCCTCCGGATACGTCAAAAAGAATACGGAGCTGACCATTACGGGACCCTACGGCTACACACGCAACCCTTTGTACCTCGGCTCGATTTTGATCGCTTTCGGATTCGCGCTGGCGGCACGCAGCATCTGGGTTGCAGTCGCATTGGCGCTTCTGTTTCTCGTCATTTATGGGCCAGTGATCCTCGATGAAGAAGAGTTTCTACGAGCAGAATTTCCCGGATATGCGGAGTACGCACTTCGCGTGCCGCGATTGGTGCCTCGGCCCTGGGCTTTGCAGTCGGGGGAGAAAGGAAAATTTTCTTTCGAGCTTTACCTCAAGCATCGCGAGTACAATTCGCTTTTGGGCTCGTTATGCATGTACCTTGTTCTGGCAGCACGCATGTTGCTTTGGCGCTGATCGCCACAGTTTTCGAAATTTGTACGATGGGTTCCGGTTGAGACAAATGCAACGAAGAAAAGGACTATGCAAAGATTTCTAGTGACCTTTGCAACCGGATGGATACTGGTGGCCGCCTTGCTTTCGGCGGCGCGCGCTCAGACGCCCGCCCTCCCTGCGCCCGATCCGCAGTTTCAACTGCCGGCAAACGAAACGCTGACGTATGCGGTGGACTGGCGCGTGTTTCCTGCTGGAACGGCTACGTTTCACCTGAAGGCAGAGGGCGCCAATGTCCATGTGGCAGCGACGGCCGCTTCAATCGGCACGGTGAATCTTCTGTTTCCGGTAAACGACCGCTATGACAGTGTGTTCGATCGAAAGAGCGGCTGCTCGTTCGAATATCGCAAACAGATTCAGGAAGGACGGCGGCGGCTGACAGGCCTGATGGAGCTGGACTACGGACGCCACCTGCAAAAGCTAAGTGAAAAGAACCTGGTCTCCGGGATATACAAGCAGCAAACTTCTCCGATTCCTGGGTGCGTGACGGATGTCCTCTCCGGGATCTTTTATGTTGCGTCGCAACCGCTACAAGTTGGTCACGATTTTCGCTTTCCACTGGCCGACGGAGGTCACGTCATCACTGTGACGATCAAAGTGGAAGCGAAGGAGACAGTGGTGACGCCGGCGGGAAACTTTTCCGCGATACGCGTGCAACCAACGGCCGATGCCGGCGTGGTGAAGAACCGCGGAGATATCTGGATCTGGTATTCCAACGATGCGCGGCATCTTCCGGTGCAGGTGCGCGCCCATTTATTCTGGGGAACCATTACGATGCGTTTGACACATGCCGCCAATCAGTGAACCCGGCACTATCCGCTGAAAAAAATCCTCTTCACGCCCTGGAATCAGCGCGTGGGCTGAATAGTGGCCCCATTCAATAGGAAGCTGCTGAGCCCGAGTGTGTCGGTGCGATAGACGCGGACGCGCGCAGCTCCCAGTTCATCGAGCACGGACATCCGCGGATGGCCGAATGGATTGTGACGACCAACCGAGATCACAGCGAATTCAGGATGAACGGCGGCCAGAAACGATGGAATGGTGGAAGTATTGCTGCCGTGATGACCCACCTTCAAAAGCCCTGCCGCCAGCGGTTCGGTCGCAACCATCCGTTCTTCCACAGGAGCTTCCGCATCTCCTTCGAGCAGTGCGGCGGTTTTTTCGTAACGCACGCGCATAACGAGTGAATCGTCATTCGACGCGCTTGGTCCGGGGTGATACATTGCAGCCGGCGCAAGAATTCGCACATGAACGCCTCCAAAAAGAATGCGTTCGCCGGCCGCCATTCGCTCCACCGGAATCCTCTCCTGCCGGGCCTGCGCCAGCAGGGCGCGATATTCCGGAATCATCGGATTGTTGCCCACCCAAAGGGCCTTCGGATGAAATTTTTTTAGGACAGCCGGCATGCCGCCCATGTGGTCGCTGTGCGCT